>CAZNFB010000009.1:0-11233 GCA_964572105.1 uncultured Desulfobacteraceae bacterium | reverse complement strand
CAAGGGACTGTTTCTGCCAAAGATAACCTGGGTGGTCCTATCCAGATTGCTAAAATGGCAGGGGATTTTTACAGAGAAGGGTTTCCCAACTTCATGTCCTTTATGGCTTTTTTAAGTGTATCTCTTGGTATCCTGAACCTTTTTCCCATCCCTGTTTTAGATGGAGGGCATATATTATTTTTTACCATTGAATTGATGACAGGAAGGCCTGTGAACCTTAAGGTTCGTGAAATTGCTCAACAGATTGGGCTTGCCCTTTTATTGCTCTTGATGGGCTTTGCTTTTTATAATGATATAATGAAACTTTTTATCCGGTAATTAAAAAAACATATAATAATGGCTCATAGACTTGAAATAACATTAAAAAAAGATTTGTTTGACGCTGAAGGGGAGAGCCTCTGCAAAAAAGCGAGGGATTACTTTGGAATAGACATTTATCAGGTTCGTGTGGTGAATGTTCTTACATTAGACTTGAATCTTTCCAGCGCTGAGCTTTTACATGTTCAAAGGGATATTTTGACCAATCCTGTTACCCAGGAATCTTCTTACTCCCCCCTGGCCATGGATTTTGACTGGTGTGTATGGGTTGGTTACAGGCCTGGGGTTCGGGATAATCCGGGGAGTACCGCTGTTGAGGCCATGGAGGATTCTTTGGGAATCACTTTTCAACCCGGCGAAGCTGTGTATACTTCTAAACGTTTCTGCATCAAAGGTAATGGTCTTGGAAAAGAAGACCTCGATAAGATTGCAGGGAGTCTGCTGGCAAATCGTATTATCCAGCAGTGGGAGATATATCATAGGGATAACTGGGATAAAGATAATGGTATTGGATATATAATTCCAAAAGTAGCCTTAAATCATATACCATCTGTTGCAACTATTCCCATTGAAAGCGATCTGGCTCTTCAGAAAATTAGTGATGAACGTAATCTTGCCTTGAACTCCAAGGATATTCCGGTGATACGGGCTTATTTTCTGAGGGAGGATATTCAGGATAAGCGGAGCAGGGTCGGTTTGTCCCTTCCAACAGATATAGAGATTGAGTATATTTCCCAGGCCAGAAGTGATCATTGTAATCATAATACATTCAACGGCCTGTTTCATTACACTGACAATGGGACAGGTAAATCCTTTAAGCTTGACAGCCTGTTTAAAACATTCATTGAAACTCCCACGCTTTTTTTAAAGGAGAAAAAAGAATGGGTTATATCGGTCTTGTGGGATAATGCAGGTGTGGGACGCTTTGATGGGGATCATTACTATGTTATCACAGGGGAGACTCATAATTCTCCTTCAAATATGGAGGCCTACGGAGGGGCAATAACAGGTATAGTTGGTGTTTACCGGGATCCTTTGGGAACAGGGAAGGGGTCAAAGCTTATTATGGGGAGTTATGGCTATTGTGTTGGAATGTATGATTATGAGGGTGAGCTTATTCCCCATTTGCACCCGAAACGTCTTTTAGATGGAGTAATAGAGGGGGTGCGTGATGGAGGGAATAAAAGTGGAATTCCCACAACTTTCGGTCAGGTTATGTTTCATCCGGGATATATGGGGAAATCCCTGGTTTATGTAACAAGTGTTGGGATAATTCCATCGGTTGTAGATCATGGGCCCTCAGAGGATAAAAAAACATCTCCCGATGATCTTGTTGTCATGTGCGGCGGAAGGGTCGGTAAAGATGGGATCCATGGCGTTACGGCCTCTTCTGAAATTTTCTCAAAAACAACACCAGCAGGTCACGTTCAGATTGGTGATCCCTATACCCAGAAAAAAATGCATGATTTTATTTTAGAAGCTCGGGATGAGGGTTTGATAAGTTATATTACTGATAATGGTGGCGGTGGACTCTCGTCATCTGTGGGGGAATCAGCACGATTTTCAAATGGGTGTGAAATATCTCTTGAAAATGTTCCTTTAAAATATGAAGGGATGGATCAATGGGAGATATGGATATCCGAATCCCAGGAACGGATGACCCTGGGGGTAAACCCTGCACACCGGGAAAGATTTTTTGACCTCTCTAAAAAGCATGCGGTGGAAAGTACGGTAATTGGGAAATATACAGATTCAGGGATGCTGCATATTACACATAACAGGAAAACCTGTGCATATGTTGATATCGATTTTTTGACTTCAGGGTTTCCCCAATGGGAATTTGAAGCGGTATGGGAACCCCCTCACCGCCGGGGATTATTTGAGCCTGTTATAACTGAACCTGATAATTATGAAAATCTTCTTCTTGATATACTCGCAGGTCCCAATATTTGCTCCAAAGAGTGGATCACAAGGCAGTATGACCATGAAGTACAGGGGACAAGTGTGATTAAACCCCTTGTTGGTGAAGACCGGGATGTAAATAGTGATGCGGTTGTGCTAAGGCCAGTTTTTGATTCCCCCAAAGGGCTTGCTTTTAGTCAGGCACTTTTACCCCATTATTCCGCCATAGATGCCTACCATATGACGACCTGCACCATGGATGAGGCTGTGAGAAGATTGATTGCAGTCGGTGCAAACCCTGAACATATTGGTGGGGTTGATAATTTTTGCTGGCCCAATATACAGTATCATAAGGTTGATAATCCCGATGGTAAATTCAAGGCTGCCCAACTTGTAAGGTCGTGTATGGCTTTACGTGACATATGTCTTGCATATGAAATTCCTCTTCTTTCGGGCAAGGACAGTATGTATGTGGATGGATATCTTCCCGGGCCCTACGGTGAGACCCGTAAAATATCGGCTCTGGAAACCCTTCAATTTTCAACCATCGGTCTGATTGATGATGTAACTAAATGCATCACAATGGATAGCAAAGTCCCAGGAGATCTTCTCTATATTGTTGGAAATACCAGGAACGAGTTGGGGGGATCTGAATATTACGATCATTTGGGTTATACAGGAGCAAACGTACCTGAAGTTCTGCCGGAGGAGTTTAAAAAAATATATAAACAACTGGCAGGGGCGATTGAGGAAGGTATTGTTGCCTCAGCGCATGGTATATATAGGGGCGGCCTTGGGGTCCATCTTGCCATGGTTGCCATGGGCGGTGGTTTTGGAATTAAAATTTGCCTTGACAGTCTCCATTTGAAATGTATAGAACAAAATTGTCAAATTCTTTTTTCTGAATCTCCAGGGAGGTTTATTGTAACTGTTGATCCTGGGAACAGAGAAAAATTTGAGAGCTTTTTTAAAGGTCTTAAATATGCTTGTGCAGGGGAAATAACTTGTGAACCCAAAAATTTAACAGTTTATGGCTTGGGTAACAACAGGATTATTGATATTCCTGTTAACCAGCTTAAGTCTGCCTGGAAAAAACCTTTTAATAGACAGATTTGATATTATGGATAAAATTTTTGCAATAGGGGATATTCACGGGTGTTTTGATAAGCTGTATACCCTTATGAATAAGATAGATATCGACTTTAAAAAAGATACTCTGGTTTTTCTTGGAGACTATATAGATCGGGGCTCCGATTCATTTAAAGTGATTGAATATCTGATTAATCTGAAAAAAAAGTACGAGAATATAGTCTTTTTAAAAGGTAATCATGAGGAGCTTTTGGAAAATTACCTCAAGGGTGTTGAGCGGTTTAATTTTCTTTATAATGGCGGCCAGCAGACCCTTGAAAGCTACATGAAGGCGAACCAGAAGCCATCTGATGCTATACCTGAAAAACATTTGGAGTTTTTTGATTCCCTTGAGTATTATTACGAAACAGAAAAATATATATTTGTACATGCAGGTTTAAAAGCACCAAAACCCCTTGCCCAACAAAAAGAATCTGACCTTTTATGGATAAGAAGAGAGTTTATAAATTCAAAATATGATTTCGGCAAGCAGGTTGTTTTTGGGCACACAGTTTTTGAAACACCCCTGCTTTTGCCTAATAAGATAGGGATAGATACAGGGGCTGCTTACGGTAGAAAATTAACTTGTGTTAAACTTCCGGATCTTCTGTTTTATGATGTATAGTTTATGCCCGGCCTGAAATGGTTTTTTTGTCCAATTTCTGGGGGGCACTATTTTAAGGGGCATGCTTTATGATAAATTATTCCGTACTTAAATATCTTTTCTTTTTTACTCTTTTTTCCCTTGTAATAACTGATTCTTCACTTGCTAATACCATTTCGGTTTCAGCTTCGGTTGCGAATATACGTTCGGGACCGGGAACTAAGTATGATGTTTTGTGGCAGGTGGAGAAATATCATCCTCTTAAAAAAATAAAAGAACAAGGTTCATGGTATTATTTTCAGGATTTTGAAGGGGACAAGGGGTGGGTGCATAAAAAATTAGTTGGAAAAATCAAATCGGTTATTACAATTAAAAAAACATGTAATGTCAGATCCGGGCCTGGTAAAAAATTCAAAGTGCTCTTCACCGTTGAAAAGGGGATTCCCTTTAAGATTTTAAAGAGGAAAGGGGGCTGGATTAATATACAGCACTCTGATGGAGATAAGGGCTGGATATATAAAACACTGGTTTGGTAAAAATGAGGTTTGAACCATGGGAAAAAACAGGTTGATCACCGGAATAGGCGCAGCCCTTGTGGATATACTTGCAATGCAGAGTGATGAGTTTTTAAGGGAAATAGATGCTCAAAAAGGGGGAATGACCCTTATTGATGAAAAGGGGATGGATCTCCTGATTGACAGGACAACCTGTGAACCTGTTGTGGTCCCTGGCGGGTCAGCATGCAACACAGTTATTGGTGTTGCCAGGTTAGGCGGCAGCGCCCGCTTTGTGGGAAAGCTTGGAAAGGATGATTATGGGCAGTTTTTTGAATCGGAACTGAAAAAAAGTAATGTTTCCCCGTATCTTGTAAAATCTTCTTCTGCAACAGGTAGAGTTCTTTCGCTTATTACTCCTGATGCTCAGAGGACCCTCTTCACCTTTCTTGGGGCATCATCTGAACCCATTGCGGAAGAAACAATCGATAATTCTTTTCGTGATTCAGCCATTGTTCAGATAGAAGGATATCTTGTTTTTAATGAAGAGCTTATTGCGGCCGCTCTTAATGCCGCAAAAAAGGCAAATGCTCTTATCTCCTTTGACCTTGCCAGCTATACTGTCGTGGAAGAATTTAAGCAGGTGCTTCAGGATATTGTGGAGCAATATGTTGATATACTTATTGCCAATGAGGATGAAGCCCGTGCTTTTACCGGATTTTCCGATGAAATAAAAGCTGTTAATGCCCTGTCTGAAATGGCCGACCTGGCAGTTTTAAAAGTTGGTGCGCGGGGAAGTTATATTGCAAAAAATGGGAAAATTATAAAAATTGAGCCTTTTGGTTCAGGTGGAGTGATTGATACCACAGGTGCTGGAGATCTTTGGGCAGCAGGTTTTCTCTTTGGCTTGGTAAACGGGTATCCCCTTGATAAGTGTGGAAAGCTCGGTTCTGTCTGTGGGTATGAAGTTTGTCAGGTGGTTGGGGCTCATATTCCTGATGAAATCTGGCCGGGAATAATAAGAATAGTGGAGGAATAATGGGAGAACAACGTGTATCACGAAGTAGAAAACGAGAGTTGGAAGCACCAGATGAGTTTATTACTTTTTCAGCAAGGTCCCTTGAGTACATTACCAAGAATAAACGATATGTAATATCTCTGGTTTCTGCGCTGGTTTTAACCTTTGCTCTTTTTTTGGCTTTAAAGCATTTTTCTGATAAAAAAGAGGAGAAAGCTTTTTTGCTCCTTTCCAAAAGTGTTAATCAATATGAGAGTTTGCTAAAGAATAATGATCATGAAAAAGTTGCTATGGACGAAAATTTTGAAGAGCTTGTTGATAAATACTCTAAAAATAAGGGTGGAGAAATAGCAGCCCTTTTCTATGCTAATATTTGTTATGATTCAGGGGATTTTGATAAGGCCATAGAGCTTTACAAAAAAGCATTGCAATATTTTAAGGATGAGCCGGATGTTTATAATCTTGCTTTAAGTGGTCTTGGCTACTCCCACGGGGAGAAGAAAGATTATGCCAACGCCATAAAATATTTCAAAATGATTACCTCCGGCAAAAGTCTTCTCTTAAAAGATGAAGCATTTTTTAATATGGGTATTATTTATTCCGAAACAGGTGATGCTGCTAAAAGCCTGGAGGCTTTTCAAAATATTGTAGAGAATTATCCTGAATCGATTTATATGGAGCTTGCTAAAGAAAATTGTGTAAAAAAGAAGGCATAGAAGGGTATCTGAGCAATAGACTGACAAGAGTTATGGTAAAAGTTAAAACTAACCCCGGTATCTTTGATTTTAAAAAAAGAACTATAAAAAAAAGGGCTGCGGCAATTTGCCTGCAAGCCCTTTTTTTTTATTTTTTTGGAGGCGGCAATCGGATTTGAACCGATGAATTGCGGTTTTGCAGACCGCTGCCTTACCCCTTGGCTATGCCGCCCCAGACTGGAGCGGGAAACGGGATTTGAACCCGCGACTTCGACCTTGGCAAGGTCGCACTCTACCTCTGAGTTATTCCCGCATATGGTGTTTGATCTCTTAAAGTACGGTGAGGTCTCCCTCACAAGTGGAGCCAAGTATATTTGTTTGTTAAGATAATGTCAATGGAAAAGTAGTGGCGTTACCTTAAAAGTTTCTTGAATCTGATGAAATAATCGGCCCCTGACCATATTGTAAAAATCAATGCGCCCCATAACAGGACAAGCCCTATTTCATGAAAATTTATGTTTAAATATTCAAAATGAATTAACAAGGTGATACTTGCGGCTATTTGAAAGCCTGTTTTGTATTTTCCAAGCATGGATGCTGATAAATCTTCTCCGCTTGCAGCAATAACATTGCGCAAGCCGGTTACGGCAAGTTCGCGGCCTATGATTATGCAGGCAATCCAGGCAGGAGCCCAGTTGAGTGAGACAAGCATTATAAAAGTTGATGAAATCAGCAGCTTGTCTGCAACGGGATCCATTACCTTTCCAAGGTTTGACTCCAACCCAAATTTTCTTGCGTAAAACCCGTCAAAATAATCGGTTATAGCAGCAGCGCTGAAGAATAGGGCTGCAATAAAAGAACATATCCTGTTCGGGAAAAATAGAAAAAATATAATCAGCGGGATTGCCGCAATCCTGAATAGAGTTAAGGTGTTTGGATTGCGTAAAAGATCTGGTTTTTTTTTTTTTTTTAACATGCGTTATTATTTTTTTGCTTTTTTCCAGTCGTTTAAAAATGCTTCGATACCTTTGTCTGTCAGGGGATGGGCAGCAAGTTTATTTAGTACGTTAAATGGAATGGTTGCTATGTCAGCACCCATGAGTGCAGATTGCAGAACGTGCATGGGGCTGCGTATGCTGGCTACGATTATTTCGGTTTCGTAATTGTAGTTTTGAAAAATTTCAACAATCTGCTCTATAATGAGCATCCCTTCGTGGGATAAATCGTCTAATCGTCCAACAAAGGGGCTTGCATAAGTTGCGCCGGCTTTAGCTGCCATAAGGGCCTGGAGGGGTGAAAAAATCAGGGTTACATTTGTTTTAATCCCCTCCTGGGAGAGTTTTCTAGTGGCTTTTAATCCATTGGTGGTCATGGGAATCTTTACCACAATGTTATCGCTGATTTTTGTAAGATCACGGGCTTCTTTAATCATACCCTCTGTTTCGAGGCTGATAACTTCGGCGCTGATGGGTCCGTCTATTATTTTGCAGATATCAGTGATTATAGTTATGAAGTCTCCACCTTCTTTGGAAATGAGACTTGGGTTGGTGGTCACGCCGTCAACCATCCCCATTTTGTTTGCTTCTACGATTTCGTCGATATTAGCGGTATCAATAAAAAATTTCATTTTAATTTTTCCAGGTGTTTGTTTAATTGTTTTGTTCGTCCAGATATTTATCTCTGCATTTGTTGCTGCAAAAATAAAGATCCTTTCCCTTATCCGTTAAATGAATCCCGTCTCTTTTTGGAAAATAAACCTTGCAGTAAGGATCTTGAATCATCACGTCATCAATTTTGGTGGGAGGGCTGCTGAAAAAGGTTTTATTAGTTGAAATGGTTTTGGAAATGTCCAGGGCTTTTAAAAAAAATTTCAGCACCTTGAATCCAAAATATATAAAAGCTATTAAAAATAATAATCTCATGCCAACCTATATACTTTTTGTCCGTTTTCATCCAACTGGTCAAGAATTGTCTTTATATCTTTATGATATAAAGGGTGTAAAATGTCAGGCTCGATATCACATAGAGGAACCAGGACAAAACGTCTTTTATGCATTCTTGGATGCGGGATGATAAGGTCAGGTGTCTGTAAAAGAATATCATCAAAAAAGATTAAATCCAGATCTAAAATTCTGGGGCCGAATCTGATGGGACCTGACTTCCTCCCTGAAGTTGCCTCAATCCTTTTTAATTCATTTAAAAGTTCAAAAGGATCTAAAACTGTTTTAATCTTCACCGCACAATTTGCGAACCAGTCCTGATCCAGATAGTCGACGGGCTCGGTTTTGTAAAAATTTGATTCTGCTTCAATAAAAATTTTATCAGTCAAAGCAAGGGCATCAATTCCTTTTTGACAGTTTGACAGTCTGTCCCCCATATTTGATCCGATGGAAATAATTGATTTGTGGTATTTTGTCATGTGAAATCTTTTTACTCAATAGTTCCATGCATCTTCAAATAGTTCACCTTTATAGATTATTCTGGCGTCTCCTTCAAGGTAGACCTCATGAAAATTCCCTCCTTTTTCTTTAAAATGGATTGTCAGGATGCAGCCGCTTCGGGTTATAACGTTTAAAGGGGGTTTGATTCCTCTGGTATGGGCAATAATCATTGCGCTTGCAACGGATCCTGTGCCGCATGCCAGGGTTTCGTCCTCCACGCCCCTTTCATATGTTCGTATTTCAATGGTGTTTTTATCTTTTATTGAAGCAAAATTTACATTTGTTCCAGCGGGTGCAAAAAGGTCGTGGAATCTTATCTCTTTTCCAAGTTTCACCAGATCAATATTATCCAGGTCATCTGTGTGGATCACCACGTGGGGGACACCTGTGTTTATTTTTCCCAGGCGGGTGTGGCCTGATGATAATTCGAGCCCAAAATCAGGAATAAAATCAACGGGGTCTGTCAATTTTACCTTTACCATTTCATCTATTACTTCGGCATTTACAATCCCTGCGATTGTTTCAAATGACATTTTTTCCCCGGTTATTTTGTTTAAAAAAGCAAAACGTGCAGCGCACCTTGCCCCGTTTCCGCACATTTCAGCCAGACTTCCGTCGGAATTGTAAAAACGCCACTTAAAATCAGCCTTTTTAGAGGTTTCAATGAGAATCAGACCGTCAGCACCTGCTGACATTTTTCTTTTGCACAGGTTCATAACAAATCTGGGTAAAGAGGAGTGGGTTACAATATTTTTTCTGTTGTCGATAATTATAAAATCATTACCACTTCCGCTGAATTTGTAAAATATAATATTTTTCATGGAACAGTTGCCTGAATTTTTAAATAAATTGGGGTATTGCTTCATCCTGAACAAGATCTTCATAATTTTGCCGGGTTTTGACAACAGCAAATTTATCATTGCTTACCATTACTTCGGCCAGTTTAAGTCTGGAACAATAATTTGAAGACATGGTAAAGCCATAAGCTCCCGCGCTCATTACAGCCAAAAGATCCCCCGATGAAACATCAGAGATCCGGCAGTCCGTTGCGAGAAAATCGCCGGTTTCACAAATGGGGCCCACAATATCTGCTGTGATTTTTTTTGTATCTGTTTTTACAACCGGCAAAATTGAATGAAAAGCCTTGTATATTGCAGGCCTCAGCAGGTCGTTCATTCCTGCATCGACCACAATAAAATTTTTCCCATGGTTGTCTTTTTTATAAAGGACTTTTGTTACCAGTATCCCCGCGTTACCCACAAGAACCCTTCCAGGCTCAAGTATGAGTTGAACATCAATATCTTTTAGGGCTTTTGTTATGACATCCGCATATTCCTTTGGTTCCGGTGGGGATTCATTGTCATAGGTAATCCCGAGTCCACCTCCAATATCGAGGTATTTTATTTTAATATCGATCTTTTTAAGCTGACAAATCAGTTGTTTTACACTTTCCAGCGCATCGGCAAAGGGCTGTGTCTGAGTTATTTGAGAACCTATATGACAATCGATTCCAACGATCTCGATATTCTCCATGGCTGCAGCGATTTTATACCCTTCAATGGCCGTTTTTATGTCTATGCCAAATTTGTTTTTTTTAAGACCTGTGGAAATATACGGATGGGTTTTAGGGTCCACATCGGGGTTTACCCTGATGGAGACAGGGGCCACAAGATTTAAGTGCCTTCCCCGTTCATTAATAAGCTCCATCTCCTCCATTGATTCCACGTTAAACATTAAAATCCCGGTGGAGAGTGCATAGTCTATTTCATCAATACGTTTCCCCACTCCTGAATAGACAATTCTGTCGGGGGAAAAACCTGCTTTTAAGCCTTTATAAAGTTCGCCTCCTGAGACAATGTCCAGGCCGCTTGAAAGCTTTTGGAAAAGTTTTAGTACAGCTAAATTGGAATTAGCCTTGGCAGAATAGCAGACAAGCCTTTTGGTGCTGGAAAAAGCATCATTAAAAACCGTAAAATGTCTTTTTAAGGTGGCATGACTGTACAAATAAAAAGGTGTGCCGACTTTTTTGGCTATTTCAGCAATATTTATGCTTTCACAATAAAGCTTGTTGTTACAGTATGTAAAATGATTCATCTGTCGCCTGTTTATGAGTTGATAATGTGGGCACACTTCAAATTTAGTTTACACTTTAATAAAATCTTTTCTCAAAAAGGTTAAACTATATTTTTACAGTTTATGAAGGATACCATAATTAGTTGAAATAAAATAATAAACTTCACTCTTTATTATTGATGTTTTAATAGCATAATAGCAAATTTTTGTCAAAAACAATGACTTATAGATTTTACATAAAGGATTTCAATGGGTTATCTGTGGAAACTTTATTAAATTATCTAATTCAAATTAAATGTAACATAAAATTTGTGCATGTTTTTTTAAAGCCTCTTTATCTGCGTCGCCATGGGGAGGTATATGTTCAGTTAATTTAACAGATTTTTATTGATGTAATTTTAAATTTATTTTAAACGTTAATACTTATAATGTTATTACGTAACTACTCAGCGTTGCTGGTTTAATCAGATCATACCAGATGCCGTACATATTAGCTGAATAGTTACGTTAGGAACGGAGATGAAATAAGTTGAGCAGAAATAGCGCAGGATTTTGGCCCA
>CAZNFB010000008.1:0-26810 GCA_964572105.1 uncultured Desulfobacteraceae bacterium | reverse complement strand
GTTTTGCCATCTGGATTTATAAAATTTATTATCTGGACATCTATAGTCAGTGCCCTTTCAGGGCTATAATGGTTGCCTCATTATAATCAGCATAATCAGCCGATTTTTTTCATCATGGCTGTTTCATCACAATCTGGAAATTTTACACATAAGATGCAGTCTGCCCATATTTTTAAAGGGAGTTCTGACCGGTCTATTTGATTAAAGTCAAACTTTTTAAAAAATTCAGGTTTATAGGTGAGTGTAAAGATTCTTTTTATGGTAAAAAGCTTTGCTTCAGCCAGAGCTTCCTTAATGAGTCCTGAACCGATTCCGTTACGGATATTTTCAGGCATAACAGCCAGTGACCTTATTTCTGCAAGATCCTCCCAGCAAAACTGTAGTGCACAGCAGCCAATGACCCGGCCTGATTCATCAGTGAAGACAGAAAAATCCCTTACATGATCATAGAGTTGACTTATGGGACGGGGAAGAAGTTCTCCCTTATCTCCATAGGTTTGAAGAAGCTGGTGAATGGCCTTTATGTCGGTGATGTGAGCTTTTCTAATCATATTAGTTTGTTAATTTAGTAAAATTAATATATATAGTCAAGTCATGTCTATACGAAAAATCTTTGAAGAACGAGAAAAAAAATTTATGTCTTCTGCAGGATGTCTCAGTTCAGAGACCAGAGGCCGGATAAAAAATGAAAAACCCTGCCCCATACGTACAGCTTTTCAAGTGGACAGGGAGAGAATTGTCTTTTCCAATGCTTTTCGCAGAATGAAACATAAAACCCAGGTATTTTTATCACCAAAAGGTGATGAATACAGAACCCGCCTGACACATACTCTGGAGGTTGCGCAAATCGCAAGATCAATAACACGGGCCATGTTTTTAAACGAAGATCTTGCAGAAGCAATTGCCCTGGCCCATGACCTGGGACATCCCCCCTTTGGTCATGGAGGTGAAACAGCCCTTAGAGAAATATATTCCCAAAGTTTTTGCCACAGCGAGCAGAGCCTCAGGGTGGTTGATCGTCTTGAACAAAATGGTCAAGGGCTGAATCTCACTCTTGAAGTAAGGGATGGCATTGTAAAGCATTCCAAAGGATATGGCAAGGTAATTTCCGAAGATTCTGCTCAGATGGCTTTTACAGCGGAAGGACGAATTGTCCGTATTGCTGATATAATGGCCTATTTAAATCATGACCTTGATGATGCCATAAAAAGTGGCGTTATAGATGAAAAACAAATTCCGGATTCATGCAATAAAGTGCTGGGAAAAACTCATTCCCTGCGGACCGCCAGAATGATTTCAGATATTATTGAATCGAGTAGTATTGAAAATACCTACCTTCATCTGAAAATGGGCAACACTGTCCGCTCGGCAATGGCTGAGTTAAGACACTTCCTGTATGAAAATGTATATCGAGCTCCCAAGGTTCATAATGAGTTTATCAAGGCAAAAAGAATTTTATGCGAGCTTTATACCTTTTTCCTTAATAATGAGGAAGAGCTAAATCAGCACCTTCAAGCCATGGATATCCTCTCTGCAAATTCTGATACAGTACCAAAGGAAAGGATTGTTTGTGATTTCATTGCAAGCATGACAGACAGGTTTGCCTTAAATCTATACGCAAAAATCTTTTTTCCTTCCCCATCGGTGTAAAATATGTCTAATAAAATTTTAAATGAAATAAAATATAGTAACTATAACTTTTTTCTGGAAAAACTTGATAAAATTTTTGTCTCCATGGACAGAATGTATGATAAAATAGCGGGATTTTACAGGTTTAACTGTACAGGATGTGTTGATAATTGCTGCGAAACGCTCTTTTATCATCACACACTCCTGGAATATCTTTATTTGCAAAAAGGGTTTGCCATGCTGCCCAAAGATAAAAAAAACAGTATTCAAAAAAAAGCTCTGGATATTTTAAAAAATGGCCAAAGAGCCATGTGCCCTGTAAATATAAATGGCTTATGTTCATTATACCGGTACCGGCCTATGATTTGCAGATTACACGGCCTGCCCCACATGTTAAACAGACCCGATGGAAACGTAACCACAGGCCCTGGTTGTCCCCTTTTCACAGAAGATATTAAGACTGACGAAGGCTGCAGGCTTGACAGAACACATTTTTATATGGATATGGCGGTACTTGAAAAAGAACTCAGGGAGGCTGCCGGTTTTTCCCATAAAATTAAAATAACAGTGGCACAGATGCTGTCATAGTTTTGCTGAATATACCTGTTGCCGTACATATTAGCTAAATAGTTACAAATAATATTGAGAGATTATAATACCATGAAGTTGATGGAGCTTAATAACAGCCTGGACAAAGTCCCAGGAACACGAATTAAGGATAATGAAACATTTTCATTCAAGTGCCATTCGGACCTTTCCTGTTTTAACCTGTGCTGCCGTAACATAAATCTGTTTTTATACCCCTATGACGTAATAAGACTCAAAAACAGGCTTAATATTTCATCAAACTCTTTTCTTGACCAATATACTGATATTATTTTAAGGCCATCAACATTTTTCCCCGATGTTTTACTTAAAATGTCTGAAAATAAGGAGAAGACCTGTCCTTTTTTAGATAACTCAGGGTGCACGGTTTATCCTGACAGGCCTGATACATGCCGTACATTTCCCGTTGAGCAGGGAGTAATTTTCCATGAAAATACTGACAAAACAGAACTTATATCTTTTTTCAGACCCCCGGATTTTTGCCTTGGACAGCATGAAAAAAAAACATGGACAACAAAAACCTGGACAGAAAATCAGGAAGCCATAGAATACAACAGGATGACACGTTTATGGGGGGAACTAAGGAGTCTGTTTCAAACAGATCCATGGGGGAGGGAAGGGGAAAAAAGTCCCAAAGCAAAGATGGCTTTTATGGCCATATATAATTTAGACATGTTTCGTGACTTTATGCTAAAGAGCAGCTTTTTTAAAAGATATAAAGTAAAACCCCCCATTAAAAAAAAGCTGAAAAAAGATGATGTTGAACTGATGTTATTTGGATTTGAATGGATAAAGTTCTTTGTATGGGGGATAAAATCAAAAACATTCAGACTGTCAGGATAAAATTAATTGTTTTAAAATGGGAACGAGAAAAATTTTTTCGTCGAAGATTCTGAAAATTTATGTGTTTAGTCAGCAGTGTCCGGTTAAACTTTCCGTATTTTCTTTCTGGCAATTTTCTAACCGGATACTACTGGTGTTTTGTATAAGTTCGATATACGTTCCCGCGCTTATGCGTGGGAACGAGAAAAACTTTTAATCCCTGTCCCCAAGTATTCTAAGAAGCATAAGAAACAGGTTGATAAAATCAAGATATAATGTAAGGGCTCCCATAATAGCACCCTTTCTTACTGCACCGGCATCCATCCCGGCAGGGAGTGATACAGCCATTGCTTTTAATTTTTGGGTATCATATGCGGTTAACCCAACAAAAACAATAACGCCGACATAACTTATTATCATACTCATACCTGAGCTTTTCAAAAAAATATTAACAACTGTGGCAATAATAATCCCGAAAAGGCCCATGGCCATGAAATTACCCATTGATGTGAGGTCTTTGTTGGTTACCATACCGTAAATACTGCTTGCCACAAAAGTTATGGAACATATAAAGAATGTGGAAACTATGGATGAACTGGTATAAACAAGAAAAATAAACGATAATGTGACTCCGTTTAGTAGAGAATAAAGGAGAAACATACCGGTTGCGGTGGAAGCATTAAGTTTACTTATTCTCGCACTCAGGGTGAAAACCAGTACAAGTTCACCAATTATCAAGGCATAAAAGAGAATGCGGTTACCAAAAATTATTCTTGTCATTGTTTCACTGTGACCCACATAAAAAGCCACAATACCTGTAAGAGCAAGCCCCACAGCCATCCAGTTGTAAACGCTTCTGATAAAACTATTTACAACGACTTGTGCTTGAGTTCTTTGTAGTGGTACTGTCTCCATGGCGACCTCCTGTTTTTTATTAGTTAGATAGTCTCAATTTATTTAATAAAATAATTAATATATTTGTTTACAAGATTTATTTTTTAAATATAACACAAAAAATTTTCTTTTCAAGAGCGATAAATTTTGTTAAGGAACGGAGATCAAATTAATTCTAACAATCTATACTATATTATTTGTAACTATTCAGTTTCATTTTAATCATCTTAAGGAAACATTTCATTCGGTCTTAATTCGCGAAATGGGGGACATTTATGATTCATCTCAGAAAGCTTTCCAAATATTATGGTGAATTATGCGCTGTGGATCAGGTTGATCTTGATATTAACAGTGGGAAAGTACTTGGGTTACTGGGACCCAATGGAGCAGGCAAAAGCACAATTTTAAGGATGCTGACAGGATATTTCAAACCAACATCAGGAAGTATCCGTGTCAAAGAGTTTGACATGGGCAAAGATGCTTTGGAGATTAAAAAAATGATAGGATATCTCCCTGAATCTGCCCCACTGTATCATAATATGCTGGTTTACGATTATCTTAACTTTATTGCCGGAATGCAGGGATTGAATAAATCCTCGAGTAATTCAAAAATACATGATCTTGTCAATCTTTGTCAATTACATGAAGTAATTCATAAACCTGTTAGTGAACTTTCAAAAGGTTATAAACAAAGGGTTGGTCTTGCCCATGCAATGATGGGTGATCCTGAAATACTTATTTTAGATGAACCTACTTCTGGACTCGACCCAAACCAGATCGTTGAAATCCGTGAAATAATAAAAGAGATAGGGAAAGAAAAAACCATAATATTTTCCAGTCATATATTAAGTGAAGTCGAGGCCACATGCGACAGGATAATAATTATACATCAGGGTAAAATAGTGGGGGATGGTGATGCGGAAGCTTTAAAGGGAGGCGCGTCACAAGAAAATACAATTAACATCTCCCTTAAAAATGCAAAATTCAACGCTGTTAAAAAAAATATCCAAAGCATAGGTAGTGTGGGGGATGTTAAAAAGGATGGGGATATAAATAACGGTATTTTAAAGTTAACGGTCTCCTGCAAAAAACATCCCGGCATAATGGAACATATTTATAAAGAGATTAAGCAACAAGACTGGATTCTTCTAGAATTTTATCAGGAAACAAAAACTCTGGAAAAAATATTCCGTGAACTCACCATGGAGGCTTAGCATGAATCAGACCATGAATATATTTCGCAAGGAATTTAAGGATTACTTTATAACCCCCATAGCATATATTGTGATCTCGATTTTTCTTCTCATCACAGGGTGGTTTTTCTTTTCAACCTTTTTCCTTTATTCCCAGGCGACCCTTAGAGGCTTTTTTGCGCTTCTACCTTTTACATTCGCATTTGTAATTCCAGCGATTACCATGAAACTTTTTTCAGAAGAATTCAGCTCCGGCTCTTATGAAATATTGTTTACACTGCCGGTGACACATATCAATATTATCATGGGTAAATTCCTGGCAGCCACAGCTTTTATAATAGCCATGTTAATCCCGACCCTGGCATATCCTGTTGCAATCTCCTTTATAGGTCAATTGGACTGGGGAACAGTAATTGGGGGATATGTGGGAGCAATCTTTCTTGGGGCGGGATATTCTGCCATAGGAATATTCTCTTCTTCCTTAACAAGAAATCAGATTATTGCATTTATTATTGGTGCTTCCATCTGTTTTTTCTTAACCCTTGTGGGAAAAATGCTTTTTTTCCTTCCGGAAAGTATTTTAGGAACAGTTCAATATTTAAGCACCGGTTTTCATTTTCAGAATATTTCAAAGGGAATCATAGACTGCAGAAATATTGTCTACTTTTTAAGCCTTATTTTCATTGCTTTATATGCAACTTCGCTGGTTATAGACAAAAAATAATAAGGGAACTTATTTCTAATTTCAGCAATATGCTGAGCTGCAATAAAATTTAAAAGCCTCTGAAACCCGCTGTGCTCAAACAGCCAGGATTTTTTAAATTTCACCATACGCAGCTCTGACACCTGATGGTCAAAATTAGAACCAACCCCTAATAAGGAGATAAAAATGGGTATAAAAAGTCACCCTGCAAAATACATTAAATTTTTTATCTATTTGATTTTTATTATACTACTCAATATTGCAGCCTCCACTTTTTTTTTCAGAATTGATCTGACAAAAAATAAAATTTATTCTTTATCAGACGTAAGTAAAACTGTGGTTTCAACACTTTCTGAACCATTAACACTCAAGGTGTTTTTTTCAAAAAATATTCCTGCCCCTTATAATAATATCGAGCAGTACCTTCGAGATCTTCTTGAAGAATATTCAATAAACAGCAAAGAGTATTTTAACTATACTTTTTATAATCTCAGTAACGATGAAAAGGATATCGGGGAAAAATCAGAAGGTAATAAGGAGCTTGCCAAAAGCTACGGCATAGAGCCTATACAGATTCAATCTGTTGAAAAAGATGAAATAAAATTTATAAAAGCTTATATGGGGCTTGTAATTATCCATGGGGATCTGGTTGAAAGGATGCCCATGATTACAGAAACCCAGAAGCTTGAGTATAAATTGACCACCAAAATAAAAAAGATGAATGATAAAATCAGCACACTTTTAGCTCTCCCTGAAAAAATTAAAATTAAACTTTTTCTCTCTTCCTCATTATTCGATGTTAGCCGCCAAATGGGTTTGGACAGGCTTTCTGATCTGCCAAAGCAGCTTGAAGAAGTCATGGAAAAATTAAACGGAAAAAATTACAATAAACTTGATTTTACATACCTTGATCCCACAAAGGATGAAAAGCTTTATGAATCAACCGAAAAACTCAATCTGATGACCCTGAAATGGGGGGACCAAAAAGATGGGGTCAAAGAAGGGAAGGGGAGAATAGGGCTCACCATGGAATATAAGGATGAGATTTCCACAATTGATCTTCTTCAAATGTACCAGATTCCATTGATCGGGACAAAATATGAACTGATTGCAAAAGATAGCCTTGAAGAAATAATTAACAAAAACGTGGAATCCCTTATTAATATCAATAAAAATTTAGGTTATCTGGCTGATCACGGAACCAGGCCACTCTTTGAAAAGAAACAGCAAAGACAGCGTCAACGGATAGATCTTAATAATTTCAGAAGATTAATATCACAAAATTATTCCCTTGAAGAGATAAATATTACAGAAGATAACATTTCCGAAAGTCTAAAATGCTTTATAATAGCCCATCCAACACAAAATTTTACAGACTACGAACTGTTTCAGATTGACCAGTTTCTCATGCGGGGGAACAGCCTTGCTATCTTTTTGGATTCCTTTAGTGTACTCCCGCCAATGGGAGGAAATAACTTTGGGATGCGGGAATATGCTCCCATGAATACAAATCTGGAAAAAATGTTAAATCATTACGGTGTAAATGTTGACAATTCCGTTGCACTGGATAAAACCTGTATTAAAGAAAACAACCGGCAGCAGGGAGGCCAAAGAGAAATCTATACTGCCCCGGTAATACTGAGCAAGCATATTAATCAGCAGCCGGAATATATGAAAAATATCAAAGAATTGATAGTTTACAAGAATTCACCTGTGAGTATTATTAGTGAAAATATTTCAAAAAATGATATTTCCGTTACACAATTGATGGAAACCTCTGAAAAATCCTGGATCATGAGTGAACATATAAATCTTAATCCTGCGTATATAGTTCCCCCTGAATCAGAAGAGGAGCTGGGGAGTCATCCCCTGGCATATATGCTGGAAGGAAGTTTTAAAAGCTACTTTTCAGGAAAGTCAAAACCTGTTAGAGAAATTAAGAATACAAACACAGATGAAAAAGAGGCTGATCTTTCCGAACAAACAAAAATCATAAGTGATGAAAAATTTTTAGAAAAAGGGAAAAAAGGGAAGCTTTTCATTATTGGCTCATCTGAAATGCTGACAGATACCCTTATTGATCAGGAGGGCCAGACTCCAAATGCCGTATTTATCATGAATATTATAGACCATTTGAACAATCGTGATGAAATAGCTGTTTTGAGGAGTAAAATTCAGAGCCTGAATCCCATAGACGAGCTTGCCGGTTCTACTAAAACCATAATAAAAGCACTTAATATTGCGGTTTTACCCATACTTGTTATTCTGTTTGGGATGATTGTATGGAAAAAAAGAGCCTCCAGAAAAAAACAGATCGAGGCTATCTTTTCTTAGATTGCCAGATAATTAGGATCGCAAATTAAATAACTTGAACAATATTATTTAATCTCCGATCCTTAATTTCGCTCTGCTATTACGTTAATCAGCACATCTGATAAGTTTTTAATAACCCGGGAAAGGATATATTATGAAGAAAGAATTAATTATTCTGCTGATATTGACTGCAGGTATCTGTCTTTATCTTTTTATGTATAATCCAGATAAAACAAACTATAAGCTTCCTGATTTACCAAAAATTTCAAAAAATAAAATTTCACGAATTGAAATTTCAAAACCTGAGTCCTTATTGATTCTGGAAAAAAAGGATAATAAATGGTCGATTAATTCAGAAAATTATCCTGCGGATCTTGACAATATAAATCAGCTTACAGACTTAATTGAAAAATTAAAATTAACTGCTCTTGTTTCAGAATCAGAAAATTTTACCCGTTACGACCTGAACGACGATAAAAAAATCACAGTTAAAGTCATGGAGGGGGCAAAGGTAAAGCTTAATTTTGACATTGGCAAAAAAGCACCATCTTTTCAGCATACATTTATCCGGCTGGATAAGGACAAACGTGTGTATCATGCAAATGGAAATTTTCAAGATAAATTCAATCAGACCATTGATGACTTAAGGGATAAAAAAGTAGTCTCATTTAACAGAAGTAAAATAAAGAAAATAATTTTGAATAATAAAGATAAAAAAATTACTCTCCTTTGCAAAGAGGTTCCTCTTAAATCCGACCCTGATGAAAAAGATGAAAAAAAGTCTGAAAAAACAGAATTGATCTGGCAGACAGAAGACGGCCAAAAATACGACACATTTAAAATTGAAAGATTAATAACCACTCTTGACGGTCTTAAATGTGCTGGATTTATCTATGACAAAAAAAAGGAAGATTATAAAAAACCTGAGTATACAATTATTATACAAACTGAAAAAGAACATAAACTTTCTATTTTTCCCAAAGCTGATGAACAATCGAGCAACTATCCTGTAATTTTTTCAGATATTGATTATCCATTTTCATTATCCAAATACCTGGCAGAAGAAATTATGCCGAATATGGAAAATTTGAAAAAGTAATGTAACTATTCAGCGAAACAATCGGGCTTTCGGTTAAAATCTTGAAAAACTCACGCATATCATGCATGTTGCGTCTCTTAAATCAGCGCAGCTGAATAGTTGCAAAGTGATTATATAAATTGTCACATTCGGGTTATTATCTGATGGGTATTATGTAAACTTTTTCTCCAACAATTAAAAAGTTTACATAATACCCCTTATCGGACACAAAATGGATTATCAAAACAAAAATATTAATCGTAAATTTTTTACGGTTTCTGAACTTACTCACAAACTCAAGACACTCATCGAAGATAACTTTTCCTTTGTTTGGCTTTCAGGAGAAATTTCAGATTTTAAAATTCCTGGATCCGGACATTATTATTTTACTTTAAAAGATAAAAATGCCCGGATTAATGCTGTTATGTTTAAAGGTCAGAACCGAAACTTGAAATTTATTCCTGAAGACGGATTAAATATCATGGGCTTCGGCAGAATAAGTCTTTACCAGCCAAGGGGCACATATCAAATAATATTTGAATATATTGAGCCTAAAGGAACAGGAGCATTAAGCCTGGCCTTTGAGCAGTTAAAGGAGCGTCTGTTTCAGGAAGGCCTTTTTAATGAAAAGTATAAAATGCCCCTTCCGTCTCTTCCCAAAAGAATTACTCTGATAACCTCTCCCACTGGTGCTGTTGTCCATGATATGGTAAAAATAATAAACAGACGTTTTCCTGGTATTTCAATTGAAATAATACCTGTCAAGGTTCAGGGGGATAGCGCGGCCAGGGAGATTGTTGCAGGAATTGAACTTTTAAATTCAAAAAAAGATACCATTAAAAAATCCGACGTGGCAATTCTTGCAAGGGGCGGAGGATCAATGGAAGACCTCTCACCCTTTAATTCCGAAGAGGTTGCCAGGGCAATTTTTGCATCGAGTATACCTATTGTTTCGGCAATCGGCCATGAAACAGATTTTACAATAGCAGATTTTACAGCTGATTTGCGTGCCCCAACCCCCTCTGCCGCTGCTGAACAGATTGTACCATTGAAAACAGATTTGGAAAACAGGTGTTTTCACCTTGCAAGAACTCTTAAGATCGGTTTTTTAGGCAGAATTGATTATCTTAGGGAAAAGCTTGACTCTATCTCAGACAGGCTGGCAGATCCCGGGAAACGAATTGACGATTCAAGACTTAAAACAGAGGATTATTCAGTCCGCCTGAACAGATTATTTAAAGGCTCCATTGCACAAAAACGAAAACATCTTGAATGGCTTATGGATATGCTCCATGCAAACAGCCCTGTAAAACAGATCCAGCTTTTTAATGCAAAAAATAATCAGATGCGTGACAAATCAATCAATTCCATTGCTTTAATATTGATGCATAAGAGATCTGATCTTAAAAAATTAACGGCCCTTTTATATTCTTTAAACCCCCTGGAAATTTTATCCCGTGGTTACAGTATTGTAAGAACAACACCTGGGGCCTGTGTAATTACAGACTCAAACGATGTGACACTGGGGCAAAAACTTGAAGTAATACTTGCAAAAGGCTCTCTAACATGTAGCGTTGAAAGGAAAAAAGATAATGACTAAGCTATCTTTTGAAAAGGCCATGGAACAGTTGGAACAGATAGTTCAAGAACTGGAATCTAAAGATGTTCCCCTGGAAAAGGCTTTGAAAAAATTTGAGAAAGGTGTTTTGCTCTCAAAATACTGTTCTGAATTATTGGATGAAACTGATAAAAAAATTACTATTTTACTCAATGACCCAAAAGAGGATGTGGAAGAAAAACAGATTAGGGACGGAGATGAAATAAGTTGAGCAGAAATAGCATAGATGAGATGTAAATATATGTTTGATTTAAAATCATACCTCGCCACAAAGCAGCTACTAATAAATAATCTATTACAGGAAACCATAAAGAAAACCTCCAGTTCCGGAAGAATATTTGAGGCCATGGAGTATTCACTCATGGCCGGAGGAAAGCGGATAAGGCCTGTTTTATGTATGGCGGCCTGTGAAGCGGTAAACGGCAATTATAAATATGCTCTCTCTGCTGCCTGCGCCATTGAAATGATTCATACATATTCTTTAATTCATGATGATCTTCCCGCCATGGATGATGACATTTTAAGAAGGGGAAAGCCGACTTCCCATGTAAAATATGATGAAGCCACTGCCATACTTGCAGGAGATGCCCTCTTGACCCTGGCATTTAAAACCCTCTCCATGGCAGGATTGTCAGAAAAAAACAGCGATACAGCCGCTTTGAGGTGGCTTGAGATTATCTGTTTTATTTCAAAGGCTGCGGGCTGTGAAGGGATGATTGAGGGACAGATGCGGGATATTACGTCGGAAAAGATTATTCTTGATTTTGATCAACTGGAGCAGATTCATTTCTTAAAGACCGGCGCTTTAATCAAAGCCTCTGTATTAACAGGGGCTATTCTTGGCAAAGGAACGGATGAACAGCTGCAACAGCTTGAGGTTTATGGAAAAAATATTGGGCTTGCATTCCAGGTAACAGATGATATCCTTAACGTTGAAGGTGATCCCCTTGTTATGGGAAAATCTGCAGGCACAGATACCGCGCACGGCAAAAATACCTATCCTTCTTTAATGGGTCTTGCTGAATCAAAAAAATTCGCGGAAAAATTAATAGCGACGGCCATGGGTTCCATGGACGCTTTTGGTGCCAAAGCAGATCCCCTTCGAGCAATTGCATCATACATTATCAAAAGAAAAAAATAGGTGACTATTCAGCTGAATTATTTTTGCATGCAACAGGTTTTACGACCTCTTATACGTGGGTTTTTTATAATTTAATCAGATTATACCTGTTGCCATACATATCTGTAATCAGCATATTTTGACCACCTGAAAGGCTTACATTTTTGAAAATAATAGATAGTATAAATTCACCAGCAGATCTTAAACAGCTTTCCCTGCAGGATCTTTATCTCCTTTCTGCGCAGATACGGGAAATTATTGTAAAAACCGTATCAAAAAATGGAGGGCACCTGGCATCCAGTTTAGGTGTTGTTGAGCTCGCAATAGCAATTCATTATGTATTTAACGCACCAGATGATAAAATCATATGGGATGTGGGACACCAGTCCTATGCCCATAAACTGATAACCGGCAGACGAAAAGCATTTCATACACTTCGACAGCACAACGGTATAAGCGGTTTTACCCGCATGCAGGAAAGCTGCTATGATGCATTTTCCACAGGACACAGCGGCACATCAATATCCGCAGGTTTGGGAATCGCCTGCGCCAAGCGTTTAAAAAATGATAATTCCAAAGTAATTGCCATTATAGGTGATGGATCCATGACATCAGGACTGGCCTATGAAGGTTTAAATCAGGCGGGTGGTGTCCACAAAAACCTCATCGTAATTCTAAATGATAATGATATGTCTATTTCACATAATGTAGGCGCTTTATCTTCATTGCTGAGCAGAACATTTTCTGCAAAAAAGATTCAGGTATTCCGAAAGGAACTAGGGGAATTCCTCAAATCGCTGCCAAAATTTGGAAACGACATATACAGAATTGCAAAACGGTCTGAAGAGACATTTAAATCCTTTACAACTCCGGGAATGTTATTTGAAGCTTTTAATTTTGATTATTTCGGTCCCATAGACGGACACAATCTTACTCATCTTATCAAAATATTAAATAATATAAAACATCTTGATGAACCTGTTCTTCTCCATGTTACAACAAAAAAGGGGAAAGGATATCCCCCTGCTGAAAAAAAACCAGAATATTTTCACGGGGTATCCGGTTTTGAAATCGAATCAGGGGGAACTGTTTCCAGCGGGAAAAAAAGACCTGCATATACAGATTTTTTTGGCGATACAATGGTGAAACTTGCCAAAACCGATGAAAAAATTGTTGCTGTTACAGCTGCAATGCCGGAAGGAACAGGCCTGGCAGAGTTTAAAAAAAAATATCCCCATCGATTTTTTGATGTGGGAATTGCAGAACAGCATGGGGTAACATTTGCCGCTGGATTGGCGGCTGAAGGGTTTAAACCGGTTGTGGCAGTATATTCCACTTTTCTTCAGCGTGCATATGACCAGATTATCCATGATGTATGCCTTGATTCCATACATGTGGTTTTTGCCATAGACAGAGGGGGGATAGTAGGAGATGACGGACCAACTCATCATGGAGCTTTTGATTTATCTTATTTAAGAAGTCTCCCCAATATGGTGGTGATGGCTCCCCATGATCATAATGAACTTTGCAAAATGCTTGTAACTGCACTTTCCCATAATGGGCCCATAGCTTTAAGATATCCCAGGGGAGCAGTAACAAAAGAGACTTTGGACAATAATACAGACCCGATTCCCATTGGAAAAGGGGAAATATTAAAACAAGGGGATGATCTTCTTATTTTGGGAATAGGGAGAACCGTTGATGACGCTCTTTTAGCCCATTTGATTTTACTGGATAAGGGGATTAAAGCTACAGTCGTAAATTGCAGATTTGTAAAACCCATTGATACGGATCTGATATGTTCTTTAGTTAAAAAAATACCAAAAGTAATTACCATAGAGGAAAATGTTGTCATGGGAGGATTCGGAAGCGCCGTTCTGCAATGTTTAGCAGATAATAACATATCAGGTTTTCGTTTTAAATCCCTGGGACTTCCTGATACTTTTATTGAGCACGGGCCTCAGAAGCTTCTCAGGGCAAAATATGGTATTGATGCTGCAGCGATTGTAAGTGCGGCAGAAGAAATAATGTAACCATGGTAAAAAAAAGACTCGACCAGATAATTGTGGAAAAAGGCCTCGCGCAAAACCGGAGCCGTTCCCGTGCATTAATAATGGCAGGAAAAGTATTTGTAAATAATCGCCTTGCTGATAAACCCGGAATTGCTGTTCAGGAAAATGATGATATCCTTTTAAAAGGAAACGATATCCCCTATGTGAGCAGAGGAGGTTTAAAGCTGGCAAAAGCCGTTGATTCTTTTAATATAAATGTCAATGATCTGATCTGTATGGATGTGGGGGCATCAACCGGAGGCTTTACAGATTACCTTCTGCAAAACGGGGCCGAAAAAATTTTTGCAGTGGATGTTGGATATGGACAATTCGCATGGAAACTAAGGCAGGATCCAAAGGTTGTTGTTATAGAACGAACAAATATCAGGTACATGCCCCTTGAAACAGTACCTGTACAAATTGATCTGTCTGTCATAGATGTCTCCTTTATTTCACTTAAAATTGTTGTTCCTGCTGTTTTGCAATTTATGAAAAAAAAGGGAATCATTGTAGCCCTTATAAAACCCCAGTTTGAAGTGGGAAAAGGAAAAGTTGGCAAAGGCGGGATTGTGCGTGATCAGATTCTTGTTGACAATGTTATTCAGGATCTCACCGATTTTTTTACAAAAATCGGCCTTATCTGCAGCTGTGCGGTCCCCTCCCCTATTTCCGGTTCCAAGGGAAATAAAGAATTTCTCATCATGCTCAACAGTCAGTAACTATTCAGTTTAATTTATAGGTCTTGATTTTTTAAAGATAAACAGATAAAGTTCTATATTTATAGTATTGGTTTTAAGGAAGTTGTTGTTGTTGAT
Source organism: uncultured Desulfobacteraceae bacterium (assembly GCA_964572105.1). Taxonomy (GTDB): domain Bacteria; phylum Desulfobacterota; class Desulfobacteria; order Desulfobacterales; family BuS5; genus DAOWMW01. The sequence goes on along the minus strand of CAZNFB010000008.1, from coordinate 11,968 downwards.
TTAGGTGCCTTAATTGGGAAGTTACTTTATGCTTTTTCAGAGAGGGAATTAAATGATCGAAACAAATAAACTAAGAAACATTGCCTTTGTGGGACATGGGGGGGGAGGGAAAACCTCCATAGCCGAAGCAATGCTATATAATACAGATAATATAAGCAGGCTTGGAAGAACTGAAGACGGTAATACGGCAATGGACTTTGAGCCAGAGGAAATAATACGCCAGTCAAGTATTAGCACAGGTTTTCATCAGTATTCATGGAAAAAGCATACAGTATGCCTTATTGATACTCCTGGTGATCAAAACTTTTTTTCCGACACTAAACTTTCCATGCAGGCTGCTGACGGGGCAGTTGTTACCATAGATGCGGTGGATGGAGTCAGATTTCAGGCCGAACAGGCCTGGGATTTCGCCGATGATTTTAAAATACCGCGCATAATCTTTATTAACAAGCTTGATAAAGAACGGTCGGATTTTATTCGTACCTTTAAAGATGCAACCGATATTTTCACGCCTAAACCGATGATTGTTCAGCTTCCCATGGGAAAAGAAGAGAGCTTTGAAGGAATAGTCGATCTTATCTCCATGAAAGCCTACACCTATGCAGATGATGGAAAAGCAAAGGAATGTGACATTCCCGCCGACATCCAGGATATGGTCGATGCAGAAAGAGAAACACTCGTCGAAAATATAGCCGAAGCAGATGACGATCTTCTTGAAAAGTACCTTGAAGGTGAAAGTTTGTCTGATGATGAATTAAGATCAGCGCTGAGAAAAGGGGTTATTGAACAGAAAATTGTACCGGTACTTTGTGGCTCTGCAACCAAAAATATTGGAATAGACCTTCTTTCTGATTGTATTGTCGCCTGTCTCCCCTCCCCTTTTGACCGTGATAAAATAATTGCCACAGATTCCTCAGGGAAGAATGAAGTTGAGTGTAATTATGATCCTGAAGAACCTTTTGCAGGCTTTGTTTTTAAAACAGTGGCTGACCCCTATGCCGGTCGCCTCACTATTTTTAAGGTTGTTTCAGGAACATTGGAAGAATCGGGTAATTTTTTCAATGTTAACAAAGATTCAAAGGAAAGATATACCCAGCTTTATACAATCGTTGGGAAAAAACAGATACCTGCAAAGAACGCGGGGCCGGGTTCCATTGTAGCCGTGGCAAAGTTAAAAGATACAACAACCGGGGATACCCTGTGTGATGCCTCCAGAAAAATCAAATTTCAGACAACAGAGCCTATCAACACCTCCATCTCTTTTGCAGTTCAGGCAAAGAACAAGGGGGATGAAGATAAGATCTTTATATCCCTGAATAAAATTCTGGAAGAAGATGCCGGATTAAAACTTGACCGAAATTCAGAGACCCATGAAATTTTATTAGCCGGAAGCGGTCAGGTTCATATAGAAACTGCAGTTGAGAAACTGAAAAGAAAATATAATGTTGAAGTTCTTTTAAACACACCCAAAATTCCTTACAAAGAGACCATTAAAAAGAAGATCAGGGTACAGGGAAGACATAAAAAGCAGACCGGGGGACATGGTCAGTTTGGAGACTGCTGGATTACAATGGAACCTTTGCCAAAAGGTAGAGGTTTTGAATTTGTTAATGCTATTGTGGGGGGTTCCATTCCCAAAACATACATTCCGGCTGTTGAAAAAGGAATTCTTGAGGCATCACAAAGAGGCATCCTTGCCAAATTTCCCTGTGTAGATTTTAAAGTTACCCTGGATGACGGCTCATTTCATGCTGTTGATTCTTCGGAAATGGCCTTTAAACTTGCGGGGTCCCTGGCTTTTAGAAATGGTATTAAAGATGCCAAGCCGACCATTTTAGAACCGATTATGCGTGTTACCATAATTACGCCGGATGAATTTATGGGTGATATTATGGGGGATCTAAACGGAAGACGGGGCAAGGTTCTCGGCATGGATACCAAGGGGAAGAATCAGGTAATAAATGCACAGGTTCCCATGGCGGAATTTTTAACCTATTCCCCTGATCTAAGATCAATGACAGGTGGCAGAGGCGTATTTACAACGGAATTCGACCATTATGAAGAAGTCCCTGCTCAGCTTGCTGAAAAAATCATTGAAGAAAAAAACAAGGAAACTGAATAGTAAGAAAACAAAAGCAGGTTCAGGTATTGGTGTCTCGTCAGCCCATAGTTGATGAGACACTCTTTTTTGTTACTCCCCTTCCCAGATAGCCGGCAGATATGCAAAAAATTCCAATTTCAAAATGTTATATTCACGAGCAGGTTGCAGATTCTAAAATAGCAGCCGAAATAGTTTCCAGGTTTGATTTTTCCTGCGAAACGGTTCAGGATGCAAAACAGGTTTATAAAAAAATACTGGAAGCAAAAGATCCTGTTCAAAAAGGGAAAGAGACTCTTTTCCTTACAAAAAATAAAGGGGCCTTTGTAAGGAATTGTCCTGGCACCCGAAAATATTTGTGTTGCGGATATAAAATTTTGCACATTGGGACATATTGTTATATGGATTGTTCCTACTGTATACTCCAGGCATACTTTCACCCTCCTGTTCTTCAGTATTATGTTAACCATGATGATCTTTTACCTGAACTTTCCACCCTGTTATCACAAAAAAATATTTCCAGAATCGGAACAGGTGAATTTACCGACAGCTTAATATGGGACCAATTAACAGACCTTTCAGGAATCCTTGTTCCGAAATTTGCGGAACAATCCCATGCAGTACTGGAATTAAAAACAAAAACAGCATCCATTGAAAAACTGGAATTTTTAGACCATAATAAAAAAACAATTGTATCCTGGTCTCTTAATACTGAAAAAATAATAGCAACAGAGGAGCGTAACACTTCCTCACTGCACCATCGCCTTGCTGCTGCAGCAAAGTGTCAGTCATGGGGCTACCCCCTTGCTTTTCATTTTGACCCCATGGTTATATATGATAATAGTATAAAAGATTACAAAGAAGTAATAGATCTTCTTTTTTCATATATATTACCGGAAAATATCGTATGGATCAGTTTGGGAACCTTTCGTTTTATGCCCGGGCTGAAACCTATTGTGCAAAAACGGTTTGCAGATTCAAAAATAATATATGGAGAATTTATCACCGGGCTCGACAGTAAAATGAGATATTTTAAGCCACTCAGGATCAATTTTTATGAAAAAATTATTTCCCATATCATAAAATTTGCACCAAAAATGCTCATCTATTTTTGCATGGAAGATCAGGAGGTCTGGAGAAAAACCATGGGTTTTGAGCCCTCAGAGCATGGTGGTCTCCCCCATATGCTGGATCAGGCTGCGGTTCTCCACTGCGGGCTTGGATGATAAAAACAATTTGGAGGTATGAGCCATGTACAGGGATATTTTGCTGGAAAAAAAAGGGGCTATTGCAATACTGACCATGAATCGCCCGGAGGTTCTAAATGCCTTTAGTGTTGAAATGCGTCAGGATATCGGCACAGCACTTCATGACCTTGCAAAGGATGATACAGTCCGTGCTGTTGTAATAACAGGTGCAGGACGTGCTTTTTCAGCCGGCGGAGACATTAAAACATGGAAAGACTCTAAAAATACAAACTCCATGGAAATTATTACAAAGGCGGCCCACAGGGCGGTTACAAATTTAATTGCTCTGGAAAAACCTGTAATAGCAATGGTAAATGGTGATGCCATCGGTGCGGGATGCAACCTGGCACTTGCCTGCGATCTTGTAATTGCTTCGAAAGATGCCCGTTTTGGACAGGCCTTTGTGAAACTGGGTCTGGGGCCGGACTGGGGTGGTGCATATATTCTTCCACGCCTGGTGGGGCTTGCAAAAGCGAAGGAGCTTATTTTTACAGGCAAAAATATCAGTGGTGAGCAGGCTTTTGAAATCGGATTGATAAACCGTGTTGTTGAAAATAAAGATCTGGAATCAGAAGTAATGAAACTTGCTGAAAAACTGTCCAGCATGGCAACAAAAGCAATGGGTATGGCTAAAACTTTTTTGCACCGGGCCTGGAAAATGGATATAACTGAAGCCCTTGAATACGAAGGTTCCATGCAGCAGGAACTTATGAAGACCGAAGATCACAAAAATGCGGTCAAATCTTTTTTAAACAAAACTAAGCCGGTTTATGAGGGTAAATAAAACGTTCAGATAGTATGTACGGCAACAGGTATAATCTGATTAAACCAGCAACGCTGAATACTTACAATAAAACTTAAAAAGGAGACAATATAATGGCAGGATTAAACAAAGCAATTTTAATAGGAAATCTGGGAAGGGATCCTGAAGTAACCTATACTCCGGCGGGCCTTGCAGTTGCAAGATTCAGTATAGCAACCTCGGAAGCATGGACTGATAAAGCCTCAGGGGAAAAAAGAGAAAAAACAGAATGGCACCGTATAGTCGCCTTTGGAAAGCTTGGAGAGATATGTGGTGAATATCTTGTAAAGGGAAAACAGGTTTATATTGAAGGCCGATTGCAGACAAGCTCATGGGAAAAGGATGGAATAACAAGATACTCCACCGATATAATAGCATCTGAAATGAAAATGCTTGGTGCAAGGGATGATGCAGTTGCACCGCCACCTGCGCCACGAACTGAAAATGTCTCTGCCGGAGGAACACAGCCCCCCATGCCGGAGAATGATGTACCATTTTAACTAACCAGCTGCGCTAAAGGCTTTTAGGCTGAAGGTTGAAGGAGAAAACTCATCACCCCTTCAACTTTCTGCCTTATACTTTCAAAAAGCTAAAAAGTATACCCTTAAACTCAGGTTTTCAACGGGGATAGGTAAACAACTTGAAACATAATATTCAACAGAGACTGGAAAAACTCAGAAGGTCTATCTCTGAGAAAAAAATAGATACCTGCCTTGTGTTATCTGAGAACAACCGGCGCTACCTGAGCGGCTTCACAGGGGAAGACCACCAGTTTGATGAATCTGCAGGTGCACTTTTTATAAACGACTCAAAGCTTATTCTGGCCACAGATTCACGCTATGAGCTACAGGCTGGAAAAGAGGCGCCTTTTTATGATATTGTCTGCTATAAAGAGGGGCTGGCAAAAAAAATTCCTGATATTCTCAAATTATTAAAGACAAAAAGGCTTGGTTTTGAAAGTAAACGAGTGTCACATCTTCAGTTTAATAAAATTTCAGAAGAACTTAAATTAAACAGACTGGATATTGAGCTGGTGGCCATTGATACTATTATGGAAAATCATCGGAAAATAAAAAGTGAAGAAGAAATATGTGAGATAAAAAAAGCACTTTTAATTGCCGAAACCGGATTTGCCATTTTCTTTGACTCCATTAAATCCGGTATAACAGAGAAAGAAGCAGCCTGGGCTTTGGAAAAAGAACTTCGCGAAGCAGGGGGAGATTCCCTGGCTTTTCCTGTGATCTGTGCAGCAGGCACAAACAGTGCCCTCCCCCACGCAATTCCGGGTGATGGCAAACTCACCAATGGAATTCCACTTTTGTTTGACTGGGGGGTAAAAATAAACGGTTACGCCTCTGATATATCACGGACCCATATCATTGGTAAACCCGATGAAACTTTTTTAAAAGTCTTTAACACCGTGGAAACTGCCCAGGCAAAGGCAATTAAAGCAATTAAACCAGGCATCTCCGGTAAAGACATTGATAAAATTGCCCGGGAGTATATTGAAAATAATGGTTTTAAAGGAAAATTCAGGCATGGCCTGGGGCATGGTGTGGGGCTTGCCGTTCACGAAGATCCCGTGATAAGTCCTTTAAGAGATATGATAATCGAACCCCAAATGGTATTTACAGTGGAACCTGGCATATACATTCCAGGCTGGGGAGGTGTTAGAATAGAAAATATGGTGGTTGTAAGGGAAGACGGTGCTGAAATCCTTAACAGGATGGAAACAGGATGGAAATAAATCTCTTACTGGATCAATATATTAACTATCTTATTGTGGAAAAGGGTCTTTCAAAAAAGACCATAGCCTCATACACTCTGGATCTTACAAGATATCTTGACTTTTTAAAAAGGATGGAACTTTTTAAACTTACAGATGTGGATGCAGAAGTGATTTTAAGACACATGGTTGAATTACAGGAGGCAGGCCTTAAGGCTAAATCAAGGGGAAGACACCTTGTGGCCATAAGAGGATTTTATAAATTTTTATTGCAGGAAAGCTTGATACCAAATGACCCTACAAAACTTCTTGACCTTCCAAAAACAGAATTAAAACTACCGGACACCTTGTCTGTTGAAGAAGTTACCCTCCTTTTAAATGCACCTTCGTCAACCAAGCCTGTGGACGTAAGGAATGACGCAATGATTGAACTTCTTTATGCAGCAGGTCTCAGGGTGTCGGAACTGGTTAATCTGACAACTATTGATGTTAATCTTGAGGCATGTTTTGTAAAAATATTTGGAAAAGGATCAAAAGAACGGATAGTACCCATTGGGCTTCATGCAAAAAAAAAAATAGATTTGTACCTGACAACAGCCAGGTCATTACTTTTAAAAGGTGCTGCAAGTAAGTACCTTTTTGTGGCAAGAGCTGGAAAACCGATGACCCGGCAAGGGTTTTGGAAACTTTTAAAGCGGTACGCAGTCATTGCGGGTATTGAAAAGAACATCACCCCCCACAGTTTAAGGCATTCCTTTGCAAGCCATCTCTTAAGTGGCGGGGCAGATTTAAGAGCGGTTCAGGAAATGCTCGGCCATGTTGATATTTCAACAACCCAGATTTATACCCATATTGCAAAAGAGCATTTACAGGAAATACATGAGAAATTTCACCCACGGGGGTGATGATAAAAAAGGTAAAAACAAAGAATGTATGAAAAATATGATCCAGAAAAAATAGAATTAAAATGGCAATCATTATGGGAAAAATCCGGTCTGTTTTCTGTAAAAGATAAGCCTGGCCAAAAAAAATATTATATCATGGAGATGTTTCCCTATCCCTCCGGCAAAATACATATGGGCCATGTGCGAAATTACACCATAGGGGATGTTGTGGCACGATTTAAGAAAATGCGGGGCTTTAATGTACTCCATCCCATGGGATGGGATGCTTTTGGCATGCCCGCTGAAAATGCTGCAATTGCAAATAATACCCATCCTGCCAAATGGACATACAGCAACATAGATGCAATGCGTACAGAATTAAAACGGCTGGGATTTTCCTATGACTGGGATAGAGAGATTGCAACCTGTAAGCCTGAATATTACAAATGGGAACAGTGGCTTTTTTTAAAAATGTATGAAAAGAATATAGCCTACAGAAAAGAGTCCTATATCAACTGGTGCGACAGCTGCCAAACTGTTTTGGCAAATGAACAGGTGGAAGCCGGCATGTGCTGGAGATGCGGCAAAGAGGTTCGTCAGCAGAAACTTAAACAATGGTTTTTTAAAATTACCGATTATGCTGAAGATCTCCTTGTTTTTTGTGACAAGCTTTCTGGCTGGCCGGAAAAAGTTACCACAATGCAAAGAAACTGGATAGGAAAAAGTCAGGGAACATTAATCACATTTTCCATTGAAAACCAGGCTGATAAATCAGGTGGGAAATCTGATGAAATATCTGTTTTTACAACCAGACCAGACACCATCTTCGGTGCTACTTTTATGTGCCTTGCACCGGAGCACCCCCTTGTGCCGGTTTTGGCAAAGGGAACTTCTTCTGAAAAAGGGGTGCATGAATTTATAGGCCGGATCTCCAGACAGGACAGAACAGTCAGAGGAATAGAGTCTTACGAAAAAGAAGGGGTTTTCACGGGAGCCTATTGTATAAACCCCTTAAGCGGCAATCGTATGCCCATATATACTGCAAATTTTGCATTAATGGAATACGGAACAGGGGCTGTAATGTCTGTTCCTGCCCATGACCAGCGGGACTTTGAATTTGCAAAAAAGTATAACCTTCAGGTAATTGTTGTTGTAAAACCGGTTGATGATGACCTTGAACCGGACTCAATGGAAAAAGCCTACACAGATGGCGGAGTGCTGATAAATTCTAAACAGTTCAACGGACTTGATAACAAAAAAGCTAAAGAAGATATCTCTTTATTCATTGAAAAAAACGGATTAGGAAAAAGAACTGTAAATTACAGATTAAAGGATTGGGGTATATCAAGACAAAGATACTGGGGGGCTCCAATTCCAATAATCTATTGTGATAAATGCGGAACAGTCCCTGTTCCCCCTGAAGACCTTCCTGTTGTTCTTCCTGAAGACGCAGATCTTCTGGAAGGAGGAAAATCACCTCTTCCGACCCTCGATTATTTTTCCAGAACAAAATGTCCAAAATGTGGCGCCGATGATGCCCGCAGGGAGACAGATACCATGGATACATTTGTTGAATCTTCCTGGTATTTTGAAAGATACTGCAGCCCGAATTGCGATACAGGAATGTTTGAAAAAGATGAAATCGATTACTGGATGCCGGTGGATCAATATATCGGTGGTGTTGAACATGCAATTTTACACCTTCTTTATTCAAGATATTTTACCCGGGTTTTAAAGGATATGAATCTTGTTAAATACAAGGAACCATTTACAAGACTTTTAACCCAGGGAATGGTCTGTAAAGAGACTGTATCATGCCCTGACGATGGGTTTCTTTTTCCCGAAGAAGTTAATTATACCGATGGGACCTGTAAAAAATGCGGGGAAAAAATAACCACCGGACGTATTGAAAAGATGTCCAAATCGAAAAAAAATGTCATAGACCCGAATTATCTTATCAAAACCTATGGAGCCGATACAACAAGACTTTTTTGTCTGTTTGCCGCCCCTCCTGAAAAGGATCTTGAATGGAGTGAAACCGGAGTGGATGGATCCACCCGTTTTTTAAAACGTGTCTGGCAGATTTCTTTCAAATATCTGGAACAGATAAAACATATCAAACCCTTTGATGGAAATCTTGATGAATTAAATAGTGAAATCCGAAATTTATGCCAAAAGACCCACGCAACCATCAAAAAAGTAACCGAAGATATTGAAGAAAGGTTCCATTTTAATACCGCAATAAGTGCTGTTATGGAACTGGTAAATACCATTTACAGTATTGATCAGGATTGTTTTAAAGGCAAAAACAGCAGCAGTTCTTTGCAGGTGATGAGGTTTGCAATGGAATCGATTCCTCTTCTTTTATCACCGCTGGTCCCCCACATTGCAGAAGAACTATGGGAGGCTCTTGGTAACACCACGAGCATTCTCCTTACTCCATGGCCATCTTACAGCGAAAATGTCCTGGTCAAAGATGAAATTCTATTTGTGGTGCAGGTAAATGGCAAGCTCAGGAGTAAATTTAATGTCAGAGCCGATGAAAAAGATGATGTAATTAAACAGCTTGCTCTTTCAGACGAGCACGTACAAAAATTTATAAATAACAAGCCTGTTAAAAAGGTTATCCTGGTCAAGAAAAAGCTTGTTAATATAGTGGTATAGATTTTTATACAGTGGTGTCAGTTTAGAAAGTTATAAAAAAATACGGATTTTGTGTCCCGTTAAGGATCGGAGATTAAATAAATTGGACAAATAATATTGTTCAAGTTATTTAATTTGCGATCCTAATAAGCAGTAAACTATGAAATTGTACATAAAAATAAAAAAAATCCATCTGATATTTTTAATATTATCCCTATCCTTCTGGGCGTGCGGATACAGGCTTTCCGGGGGTGGCGCCCTGCCTGCAGGAATTAAAACCGTAAGCATCTCAACCTTTATCAACAAGACCTCCATGGTTGGAATAGAAAATATTATTACAGGGGATATTATCTATGAATTTACCAGAAGTGATAAGGTGACGTTATCATCATCACCCCACAGTGCTGACGCATCTATTGCAGGCAATGTTAACCTGATGAGGGTTGATACTGTCGCACGAAGAGGCTCCAACAGATCTCTTGAAAGGGAGGTTACGGTCTATGTGGCACTGACATTACAAGACCGTAATGGAAAAATAATAAAAAACATAAAAGAGATATCAGATAATGAAGTTTTTGAAGTTACACAGGATAAGATAAAAACAGAACTAAACCGCAGGCGGGCTGTTAAAAGATTGTCCCCGCGGCTGGCTGAAAAAATTTTCAACAGATTAACAGAGGATTTTTAAACCAGCGGAAAAAATAATTGTAATTATTCAGCCAATATAGCTCAACTCCGACATTTGATTAAATCATGAAAAACAATTATTTTTTCCGGGAGAACGGCAAACCTGATTTTATAAGGTAACGGAATTAACCAGCTTGCTGATACGGGATATTTTACGGGATGCAGTTTTTTTGTGGATCACCCCTTTTCTTGCTGCAGTATCTATTATCGATTTTGCAAGATCAAGATTGATCGCAGCTGCGTCGTCTGAATTTTCACCCGATGCAAGCCGTATCTTTTTAATTACATTTTTCATTCTTGTTTTTACAGATTTATTGCGGACGCGCTTAATTTCGCTTTGACGTGCCCTTTTTAACGCAGATTTATGATTTGCCAATTTCTACAACTCCTTATGATAGATTGTTCGTTAAATATTTTTAGAACTATTTTTTATATCTTTTTTAACTAAATGTCAATAAGAATAAAGGTGGATAACGAAAATGACAAAAACAAATAATTGGGAAAAAATAATAAGACGTTTGGAACTTCTCATGAGACTCAAATCATTTCCCGTGGCTTTTAAGATGCTTGAAAAAAGAGAAGAATTGGACAAGGTAAAATTTATACGCAGATTAAACCATAAAGCTACCCTTTGCCAGCTTATAAATCTTGTCAGAAACTTTGACTGGACTGTTGGAGCAGATATAGATGACTTTTTCTCCCCGATGTGTCCTTCCATCATCGGGATGACAGATTTGCCGGAAATATATAAAGACGGTACCTTCCGGAGTATAGTATGGGCCAAAACCAGGGCGGATGGTAAAAAGTATGAAGAGTCCATTCAAAGAATTCCTTCCGGAAAATATCAGGCAGTTGTAATGGCCCCCCTGGTCTATAATCCCTTTGAGCCGGACATTGTCCTTATATATGCCAACCCTGCACAGATGATTCTTTTGATTAATTCTCTTCAGTTTGAAAATTATGAGGTTATGAAATTTTTCTGCGTTGGAGAATCATCATGCTCCGACGCCATTGCAAGGTGTTACCTCACACAGAAACCATCTTTGACCATACCTTGTTATGGTGAACGCAGATATGGACATGCCCAGGATGAGGATATGGTGATGGCGATTCCTGCAAATATGATGGAAAAAGCCCTTGCGGGAATGGAAACTTTATACAGACGAGGAATACGTTATCCCATAAGTTTTGCAGGAGCAGAGCAGAATATTGAATCGACCTTCCCCTTTACATATACAGGAATTGATGAGATCGAGACAATTCGTGGAAAAGGTAATCGCCTTCTCATCGGCCTCACAGGAGGAATTGCCAGCGGCAAAACAACAGTGTCGAATATGCTGGAGGATATGGGTGCCCATACCATAGATTTTGATATTATTTCACGCGATGTGGTTGAACCTGAAAAACCCGCATGGACAAAGATTGTGGAATATTTCGGAAAACAGGTTATCGCAGAAGACGGCCAATTAAAAAGGGATATCCTTTCAAAAATAGTCTTTAGTGATCTTGAAAAAAGAAAAAAACTGGAAAGTTTTATACATCCCAGAATTCATGAAGAATTTGTCAAACAGGTCGAGTCTATCGCAAAAAAAGACCCTGCTGCAATAATCCAGGTGGTGATTCCCCTGCTGATTGAGTCGAATTTACAGTATATGTTCCACAGCCTGGTAGTTGTTTACACCTCCCGTGACGATCAGTTTAAGCGTCTAATGAAACGTGAAGGGATAACTGAAGAAGAAGCAGAAAATATGCTGAGGGCCCAACTTCCCATAGAAGAGAAAAAGGGATACGCGGATTATATTATCAATAACGAAAAGAGTATTGATGAAACAAGAAAGCAGGTGGAAAAACTCTGGGAGACCTTAAAAAACAAGTAGGGGC
>CAZNFB010000007.1:0-26816 GCA_964572105.1 uncultured Desulfobacteraceae bacterium | reverse complement strand
GCCAAAAGACAAGCTATTTCGTTCAACTTATAAAATTTTCGTTCCTAAAACTTATTTGAAAAAAATAAAATCATCTGCTTTAGTCATCCATAATACAATCCTTGATATTTTTACAGTCCACACCCAGCAACCCCTTTTCCCATAACAGACCCCTTAAAAAAATAAATATTTAAAAACCAATACTCCTTTTGTTTGAATATTGTCAAAAATCAATTTTTCATGATAAAATTCTAAAATATACAATACGGCATGTTTTTTGTAAGTCTTAAATACTGTAATAAATAGCACTACATCCCAGGAGATTTAATCATGCATAAAAATTCAGGCTTTACATTGGTTGAACTGATGATAGGAATTGCCATTATAGCTATTTTAACCATGGTGGCAGTACCGGCGGTGATAAACGGCTGGCTCCCCAATTACAGATTAAAATCGGCCACACGAACACTATATTCTAATTTACAAAAAGCCCGATTAGAGGCTGTTAAAAGGAATGCTGATGTTATAGTTATTTTTGCCCCTGCCGGCCCCGTGCCAGGGGGTCAGGTGGGAACCTATCAGATTTTTGTTGACGACACCCCTGTTAACGGTGCCTTTGATGCCGGGGAACAGATCATTGCCCAAACCGGTATGCCTCAAAACACATCACTTTATTTTTCAAGTTTTGCTGCAGACACAACCGGCTTTACTTCCCGGGGGCTTCCCTGGAATAACAACTGGGGTAGAGTTGAACTTCAAAATTCAAATTCACGATTTTACCAGATTACAATCTCAGCGGCCGGTTCAATGATAACAAGAACAAGTAATGACGGAATCACATGGAATTAAATAAAATGATTAATACAGACTATATTAAAAAAAGCCATAAAGGATTCACCATACTCGAACTTCTAATAGCCATGGCCATTTCCAGCGTTGTAATGGTGGGGGTATATGCTGCTTTTGCATCACAGCAAAGAAGTTATTCAACACAGGAACAGGTGGTTGAAATGCAGCAGAATCTCAGGGCGGGAATCGATATGATGGCTCATGAGATCAGAATGGCCGGATATGACCCCGATAATATAGGGGGACTGGGGATAATCGATATCTCACCCAGGGATATAAGTAATAATGCTGATGCTGCAATCACCGGAAACGGTGCTCTTCAGTTTAGCTCTGACCTTGATGGCGACGGCATTCTGGCACCAGTAGAAACTATTTCATTTTCCATATACGACTCTCCTGTTAGTTCCCCCAATGGCATTTGGGATCTGGGAAGAAATACTGGTGGAGGAAGGCAGCTCCTGGCCCAAAATATAGAAGCCATGGGTTTTGCTTTTGCTTTTGATGCAGATGGAAATGGAGACCTTGATACAGATGCCGGGGGAAATATTATTTGGGCATCTGATTCTGATGGAGATAATGACCTTGATATTAATCTTGACACTGATGGAGACGGAGACATTGACGCTGCAGACGGCCCAGGGATTGGAAACACCGGCTTAATAGGAGGCCAGGCCCTGGGCACTGATGTGGACCCTGATGATATTCGGGCGGTGAGGATATATCTCCTTGCAAAATCAGACCGGAGGGATTCTAAATTTGTTAATAATTTTACTTATGTTGTTGGGCATAAGGTAATAAATCCACTTACTGATGCCGATCCTGCCAATAACAACCTCCGAATGAGACTTCTTGTAACAACTGTAAAATGCAGAAACCTGGAGTTAAATTAATATGTATCGACAAATTATAAATAAAGAGGGTTTTACATTAATTGAAATAATGATCGCCATGACTATTTTTTCCATAGGAATACTTGGGGTGGCAGCAATGCAGATTCACGCCATCGGCGGAAATGCTTCTTCCAGCGGATTAACAGTTGCTTCCACAGTTGCCCAGGACAGGATAGAGAACCTTTTGACCCTTAATTATACTAATCCTCTTATTAATGATACCAATGGAGATGGAACTAATCAGGATCTTAATAGTGACGGAATTGATGATGATGGTGGTAATTTTGGACTTGATGTTTTGGCCGCTTCGGATGGATTTGCGCAATATTCTGGTCCGGCAGGATTCCAGTATAATATATCCTGGAACGTAGCTGTTAATTTTCCCTTCACCGACACAAAGACCATACGGGTCAACGTGGGATGGGTGGAAAACGGAAGAACACGCCTGGTAACTTTATCCTCAATAAAACCCAGAACATAAATTTTTAAGGATTCATTCAATGAAAAAAAGCATCTCCATAATTAACAATGAAAAGGGTTCCTTAATACTTATTGTTGTTTTAATCCTGATGTCAGTAACAGTGATAGGTATTTTTGCGCTAAACACAACCACCGTTGAAACACAGATTGCCGCAAATGACAAGTTCCATAAAATGGCATTTTATAATACAGACAGTGGTATTTACTCAATACCAAAAATTATTTCAGAAGCGGTAAACAATAAGGCTACTCCCAATATTGCCAACCACCTGGCTTATCTTAACCCTGCCCTGCCCTCTCTTTACACTTATCTTGACTTAGGCACAGATGACGACGGTCCCGCATCTACATTTTACAGAGAACTTGCCGGATTCAATCCCTGGGATGCTGCCCCTGATATAAGCTTTCTCCTCGGCAGCACTGATATTGTACAGGTTGATGTGGAACGTCAAAGAATGGTGAATCTTGGCGGAGGAGGCGCAGAATTTGCGTCGGCTGCTGAAGGGGCCGGCACTTCCTTAAATGGAATTTTTTATGGTCTCGATTCTTTTGGAACAGGCCCTGACGGGGCACAATCCAATATCGGGGCAGTATATCTTAAAGTTATAGGTGTAGCAGGAGGTATGTAGTTATGAAAAAAATGATAAAGTTTTTTCTTATGGGACTCTTTGTATTCACATTAACAAAAACCCAGCCGAATTACGCAGCTGAACCTAATATGGTTGACTATACGTCCCTCCCATTGCTCATGCTTAAATCGGAAAAACCTAATATTCTGATAATGCTGGACAATTCAGGGAGTATGAATTTTAATGCCTATGGTTCATGGCCAGGAGACAATAATATTGTTCAAAATGATTCTTTTGTTGGACTCCCTTACCAGGACATGGATTTTTATGTCACCAGCGGTTCTGATGATGCAGAAGAGCGTAATCCGGATACTCATACATATCATGCATATCATGACAGCGGGGATCTGGACCTGGGACGTGATATAGACACTAACTTTTCAGATATGGCAATTGGAACCAGGTTTAACAATATTAAAATACCCCGGGGTGCGACCATATCAAGGGCATATATCGAATTTACCACCTATTCCATTTATGCCTCCACCCAAAATACGATCCAGCTTTCAATACATGGTGAAGATGTTGATAATTCTGCAACATTTACAGCAACATCGAAAAATATTACTGCAAGACCCACAACAGCAGCCAGCCTAACCTGGGACGTTGATCCATGGGTGGCTCTTTATGAAAAACACCAGACT
The DNA here is from genome assembly GCA_964572105.1 of uncultured Desulfobacteraceae bacterium. GTDB lineage: Bacteria > Desulfobacterota > Desulfobacteria > Desulfobacterales > BuS5 > DAOWMW01. The sequence continues at coordinate 23,345 of CAZNFB010000007.1, read as the reverse complement.
CCTGATATAAAAACAATCATCCAGGAGATAATAGACAGACCTGCCTGGGCAGAGGGAAATTCCCTCACCTTTATTTTCAATACCATTGGAGGCTCGCCTGGTTCAGGCCGTCCGGCATATTCCAGAAATGGAGACAGCGCAAAAGCTCCTCTTCTTCATATAGAAATAGAAAATGTCGATTCTGCGGAATATTATGGCCTTTTTAATCCAAAATATTTTTATCTGTATGGTACAAACAAATTTAACCATGCATACAAAAAAATTAATTATGAGGGGGATCCTGCTGCTGGCGGCTATTGGAAAGTCTATGCCCTTGATCAGCTTGATTCCGCTGGAAATCCCCTTGCCGGTGCAGCAGTAACTTCTCTAGCAGATGCAGATATAACCGCAAATAACCTTTGGGATGGCAACTGGCTTAACTGGGTATCCATGCGAAGGCTGGATATTTTAAGAAAAGTACTCATGGGAGGACCTGTAGAAACCAGAACAGGCGGAGGAAACGAAATAACCGTGGGTGAAAATCCATCCGGCCGCAAATTTATCAAACATTTTGATTCATCTTCCATGTCAGCGGTTTCCCCCTATGACGGAGATTATCATTATGGGATGGCAGATGGCAGGATTTATGTAGATGATGATTCTACTCCTTTTTCCGGCGCAATCGCATATTACACACTCGCTGTTCAAAAAGAAATAAGGTTTGATCCTGATTCTTTTTACAAGTATGAAATTACCTCTGGAACCAAAGATTATTCCACTGCAGGTGTTCTGCAAAGGGTGGGGGATTCTGCCAGATGGGGAAATGAATTTTTTTATAATGGATCAGGAAGCGGCGCGCAAGGAGGTTATATTGACAACCCAGTAGGGACTAATATGACATCATTAATTACAGATCTCCAGAACAAACCCGCTAACACATGGACACCCCTGGCAGAGGCATATTACGTGGCTATGCAGTACTTTAAACAGGAAGCTCCAGAAACCGGCCTTGGTTATAATACCGATGCCATTGGTGACATGGACCCTGTCAATGACCCGCTTTACGATGGTGATGTGGGTGATTATGTTTACTGTGCAAAAAATTTCGTCCTCCTCCTCACAGACGGAGCATCAACAAAGGACAGCAAGGTACCCGACTTTCTCAAGGATTATGACGTAGATGGCGACAAGCCAGCCTGTGATGAAGCTGACAACAACCCACCTTGTGATTATGGTTCAGGGGGCACCGATTACCTTGATGATATAGCTCTATACGCCCGCACCGAGGATCTTCGCGATGATATTGACGATGTTCAAAATCTTCTTTTATATGCGGTTTATGCTTTTGGAGATGACCCTGATGCCAGAAATCTGCTGATGGATGCTGCGAGAAACGGGGGGTTTGAAGATATGAACGGGAACAACCGTCCTGACGGAGATTACACAGATCCCCCCGAAGACAGGCTGGAATGGGACCGTGATGGGGACGGAAGGCCGGATACATACTTTGAAGCAACAGATGGTAAAAAGCTTGAAGCAGAACTGTTAAAAGCAATAAACGCTATGCTCAACAGGGCAACCTCGGGAACCGCTGTTTCTGTTTTATCCACATCAAGCAGAGGTGCCGGAAATCTGCTCCAGGCATATTTTAAGCCTATGGTTGCAACAGGGACAGAAGAGGCGCGGTGGGTCGGCTATCTCCAGTCCCACTGGCTGGACGAAAAAGGAAATTTAAGGGAGGATACTGATCAGGACCATAAACTCGATACATCCATTGATAAAATAATAAAATTTTTTCCAGCAGCTGATGAAACACTGGTAAAAGTTTTTGATGTGAGTGCTGCTGACCCTTTTCCTGACCTTGATACTGCCCCAAATATTTTAAAAAGTATGGATAACATCAACCCTGTATGGGATGCAGGGAAACTTCTGGCCGCAAGAAGCCCTGATAACAGAAAAATATTTACCTTTATAGATAAAGACAATGATGGGACTGTTGACGAATCAACAGATGACCCCTTTGATGCTGCAGGTGAAGTTATCAGGTTTCAAACGGACGTGGCCACTTTAAAGCCCTACCTTGGGCTTTTAGATGACACATGGCTATACCTTGGGGATACCGATAACAGATTTTCCAACCTTGTTAAATTTATCAGGGGTTATGATACAGGCTTTTCAGGAGATACTGAAATAAGAACAAGAAACATCAACGGTGAGGTCTGGAAGCTGGGAGATATAATCTATTCAACCCCCATGATATTATCAGGCCCTCCGGATAATTATGATCTTCTTTATGCTGATGAATCCTACCGTACTTTTTTTGAGGCCTTTAAAGACAGGGAGACAATGGCTTATGTGGGTGCAAATGACGGAATGATCCACGCATTTACTTCATGGGTTTTTAATAGCGAGACAATCGAGTATACACAAAAACCGGGGACATCAGAGAATATAGGGGATGAATTGTGGGCATATATACCACAAACACTCCTTCCCCATTTAAAATGGCTTGCTGATAAAGATTATGGCCATGTTTATTATGCTGATTTGAAGCCGAAAATTTTTGATGCTAAAATCCTTCGCAATGGCACCCACTATACAGATCCGGATTTTGATGATAACTGGGGAACATTTATGCTCATCGGGTTAAACCGGGGAGGAAAACATATCTGGTCCCAGGGGGACTTTGACAATAACCCCCTAACTGCTGATACAGTAAAACATTTTTATCCATCATACACATGCCTTGATATAACTGATCCCAGAAATCCCAGGCTTCTTTGGGAAAAAACATACGCAAAACCCGGGAGCCCCTTTGAAAATGCCGATAATGACACTGACCTTGGTTTGACAACCTCTTATCCTTCCATTGCCAGGGTTGGTGAAAAATGGTTCGCCATATTCGGATCCGGCCCCGCTGATTATGATGGAATAAGTGACAGAAAAGGGCACGTTTTTGTTGTTGACCTTAAAACAGGTGAACCTTATCAGAACGGAACAAATGACTGGCTCTTTGAAGGAATCAATGACAGAGCAACCATGGCATCCCCTGTATCACTGGATAAAAATATGAATTATAATGTGGATGCTGCCTATATTGGAGAATCCTATGACAGCGATGCAGGAGCAGGAGAAACCTGGGAAGGAACAATGTATAAAATAACAATCCCGTGGACTGCACCTGGACTTTGTGATTATGGATACGGCCCCACAGACTGTATTTACGGAGACATGGACAATGGCTCCTACTCTGATAATCCCAATGATCCTGTGAACCCATGGTTTATGTCAACTCTGTTTGAAGCGCCCGGGCCCATTACCGCTCCTGCCAGTTTAAGCGTAGATGAAAAAGAAAATGCATGGGTGTTTTTTGGCACCGGCCGTTATTTCAGTGATAGTGACGCAGCTAACAATGACCAGCAATCTTTCTATGGAATTAAAGACCCCTTTTTCAACAAGGAGCATGATACATTTGCCAATTGCGCCCCCCTTGGCGGATGTGCTTTTGAAGATGGATATTATCATAATTATGCTTCATCACTGCCCCTGGATACAACGGATCTGTTTGATGCAAATCCATACACCATTGTCAGCGTGGGCGAAGTATATACCGGAATTCCCGGCAATTATACCTATTTTGGAGATTTTAGCGACTTAATAGATGCGGCTGAGCAAAAAAACGGCTGGCACAAAGATCTTTACCTCGCAGGGGAGCGAAATATCACCAAGCCTGCCATAGCCGGAGGTATAGTTTTTGCGTCAACCTTTAAGCCCGCGAATGCTCTTTGTGAACCTGGAGGAGAAAGCTTTTTATATTCTTTTTATTATAAAACAGGAACCCCGTATATGAAATCTGTATTTACCGGTACCGGAGAATCCATCGTCATAGATAGTGAAACCAAAGAAAAAGTTGTTGGTATCATTGACCTTGGTGAAGGGCTGGCATCAGGGCCCACTATCCATCTGGGAGACCAGGCACCAAAAAAAGGGACAGTTTTTGTTCAAAAAAGCACGAGTGAGATTACCGGTTTTGAGGTAGATCTTGCCAATACACCGAGAAGCACTTTAAAATCATGGATAGATAAAAGGTAAAAAGGAGCAAATATGTTTTTTCTTGTCAAAAATAAAACATTGATAACTCTGATGATGCTCATGGCAATCTGCTCTCTCTTTGCCGGCACAGGATATGGCAAAACTGAAAAGGAAAAAAATCTTGTAACAATAAATAAAATTAAAAATGGTTATGTTAACGCTGGAAAAAATAGATATCTGATCATGGAATCTACAAAAGTAACAGATATCACAGGTAAAAAAATTCCTTTTTACATGATTCCCATACCAGGGAAGGCGGAATTAGTTTTTCAATCACTACCGGATATCGCACCTCATTTGCTTGAAATTATAGTTCAGCAGGAAATCAGAAAAGAAGTTATACCGGAATAAACAGTTTTTTATAGTAATCAGAAATTTAAAAACTCCTTTTGAGTTTTTAAATTTCTGATAATAAACTTCCCCTATTTTCTTTATAGCACCCCCCCCAACCGGGCACCACTCGATTTTAATAGGAAAACTGCAAAAAATCACTTTTTGCTAAAATAGGATCACGCTTCCAGGCTTATGAACTGACATGGGGCATACTTTACTGAAAGGATCTGGAGACTTAAACAATAATGCCAAACAATATAAACAACTCTTTTTCCCCAAAAAATATCTGCAATATTCTTATAAAACAAAACCTTATTTCTCCTGCCAGAGCAAAAGAGATTCTTGCAAACCATGATACCCTAAGAAAAACCCGTAATGAGGAGATAAATAAAAAAGGCTTATCTTCCTTTGACTCAGGTGCAGGGGGTCCTGTTTCCATAATAGATGAAATAACCTCTTTAAATCTTACCAGGGCAGATAACAAAGAAAGAATAGTGGACGAGGATATTATTACCCTGAGCCTTTCCAGGAAATGGGATATCCCGTATAAAAAGATAGACCCTTTAAGGCTTGATCTTAACCTTGTAACCACCACTATCCCGCGAACTTTTGCGAGGAGACATCTGGTTGTCCCCATAGGTATTAAAGACGGAGCTTTGATTATAGCCGCTTTTAACCCCTTTAACAAAGAGGTGCTGGACGATATCAGCAAAGCCAGCCGCCTGCCGGTTAAAGTTGTTATAAGTTCAAAAACCGATATCATAAAACTGATTGATGAATTTTTTGGTTTTAAAAGCTCCATTGCTGCTGCCGAACGTCAATTTTCAGGGCCTGCTGTGGATCTTGGAAACCTGGAACAATATGTAAAGTTAAAATCAGTCGGAGAACTTCCATCCAATGATCACCATATAGTCAATGCCGTAAATCATCTATTCAGTTATGGTTTCGACCAGAGAGCAAGCGATATCCATATAGAGCCCAAAAGGGATACAAGCCGTGTGCGAATGAGGATAGATGGTCTCCTTCATACAATCTACAATCTTCCCAAAAAGGTTCATTCAGCTGTTATAAGCAGGATCAAAAGTCTTTCAAGGATTGATATAGCCGAAAAACGAAGACCCCAGGACGGGAGAATCAAGATAGATAATAAAGGAGTTGAAGTAGAGATAAGAGTCTCAACAATCCCTGTTGCTTTTGGTGAAAAAATTGTTATGAGAATAATGGATCCTGATATTTTGTTTCAACCACTGGAAAAGTTGGGTTTCACATCCAGAGACTTAATCAGCTACAACAAAATTATAAATATGCCCCATGGCATCCTTTTAGTATGCGGACCCACAGGAAGCGGAAAATCGACTACTCTTTATTCCACACTCAGATATCTCAATTCAGAGGAAGTTAACATTACAACGGTGGAAGACCCCATAGAAATGATTCATGAAGATTTTAACCAGATTTCTGTTCAGCTGGCCATCGGAGTGACCTTTTCCTCGATATTAAGGCATATTTTAAGGCAGGATCCAGATATCATAATGATAGGAGAAATGCGTGACCTCGAGACTGCTGAAAATGCTACCCAGGCAGCTATGACAGGCCACCTTGTTTTATCCACGCTCCATACAAATGATTCTTCTTCCGCAATAACAAGGCTCATTGATCTTGGTGTGCCCTCTTTTTTAATACAATCCACAATCATAGGAGTCATATCCCAGCGCCTGGTGAGAACAATATGTTTCCATTGCGCAGAATATTTTGAAATCGATTCGGAGGAACTGCTGACCATGGGGCTTGATATCAGCAAAAAAGGTACTCTTAATCTTCGAAGGGGAAAGGGCTGCGCCAACTGCCGCGGCACCGGGTATTACGGACGAACCTCTATCTTTGAAATTCTCCCTTATACAGAAGCGATAATGCAGCTTACAACACCCAAAGCCGATATCCGCCAAATCAATATGGCAGCAAAAGCAGAAGGGATGGTTACAATGCGGGAAAATGCAATAAAAAAAATGCTTAAAGGAGAAACAACATATCAGGAGGTATTAAAGGTTACATGGAATAAAACGTAATTGATCATATACATTGCTTTTTCTTGAAAAATATTCTTTTATACTATAATCTTTATTAAGAGATAATGTAGCTTACGTTAATAAATAATAAACTTCAAAAGGTTTCCATGAAGTTCAAATTAAATTTTACAGCATTATTATTTTTTTTTACCATTTTATCTGTGGGGAAATCTTTGCCTGCAATGGAAACTGCACCGAGAATTTCGGATAGGGAAATAATAGAAAGCCTCGCAGAAATAAAAAACGGTCAAAAAACGGTTATAATCCAGCTTGAAGCGTTAAAAGAATTAACAGAAGAACGGTTTAAACAGGTGGATAAGCGTTTTGAACAGGTAGACAAACGTTTTGAACAGGTGGACAAACGTTTTGAGCAAGTAGACAAACGCTTTGAACAAGTAGACAAACGTTTTGAACAGGTAGACAAACGCTTTGAGCAGGTAAACAAACGCTTTGGGGAAACAATAGAGCTTATTACAACACTTTTCGGCTCTTTGATTGTATTAATAATTGCAGTTCTTGGTTATTCCATCTGGGACAGGCGCACAATGACCAAAAAAGTTTCAGAAAGGGTTAAAAAGGTCGAGGCAGATCTTGATGTTGAAAATATTGATGGTTCAAAGCTTTCCCGACTTATTGAGGTATTAAAGAATCTTTCAAAAAAAGACCGCAGGCTAAAAGAGGTGCTCCACAGCTTCAATCTTTTATAGCCTGAAATTTTTCAGGACTGACCAACTCCAAAGGTTTTAAGTGGAGATCTTGAAAAGACATCATCATCAACAGAAGAAATTTTTCCATTTACCAAATAATGAAAAGCACAGGCGGCAATCATGGCTCCATTATCTCCGCACAGCTTTGAAGATGGCATGTGAACTGATATTCCATTAACCCCGGCATCTTTTCTCACCCTATCCCTTAATCTGCTGTTTGCGGCTACTCCACCTGCAAGCGCAATATGCCTGCTTTTTTTCACCATGGCCGCTTTAATTAGTTTATACGATAAAACATCCACAACAGCCTCCTGGAAACCTGCGGCAATATCTTCTACATGCTTTTCACTGCAGGTCTGTATATGTCTGTTAACCGCTGTTTTAACCCCACTAAAACTAAAATCAAAACGATCCTTATCAAGGTACGCCCTGGGAAAAGAAATTTTATCTTTATTTCCGGCTTTTGCCAGGTTTTCTATTGTAATCCCTCCAGGGTAACCAAGTCCGAGCATTTTGGACACTTTATCAAAAGCCTCTCCTGCCGCGTCATCCCGTGTCTGTCCCATTAGTTCATACTCGATGTGAGATGTTACATAATAAATATTTGTATGGCCGCCGGATACAAGGAGCGCAACAAAGGGGAACAAAGGGGGATTATTTTCTAAAAACAGAGAATTTATATGGCCCTCAAGGTGATCAATTCCCAACCAGGGGATATCCAGAGCAATGGCAAAGGCTCTGGCAAAACAGAAGCCTACAAGGAGCGACCCCACAAGGCCGGGACCCCTGGTAACAGCAACTGCGTCAAGCTGCTCTTTATCGATACCTGACGCGCTGATTGCTTCCTTGACCACAGGAGCAATCGCTTCCATATGCTTTCTGGAGGCAAGTTCAGGAACAACCCCGCCAAAAGGGGAATGGATTTTAATCTGGGATGAAACCACATTAGACATAATTTGGGTTCCGTTATATACAACAGATGCGGCAGTTTCATCACATGACGTTTCAATACCAAGTATTAACACAAAAATCACCTAACCCATTCGAACTGTTCTTCACCAGACTTTCTCTCAGCAACTTCACCAATTAAAAAAGCTTTTTCCTGTATAGCCGCCAACCTGTCCATAACATCCTGGGCTATATTGTCAGGAACAGCAGCAACCATCCCTATCCCATTATTAAAAGTACGCATCATTTCCATCTCAGAAACATTTCCGGCTTTCTGCAAAAAGGTAAACACAGGAAGTGTCTCCCAGGAATTCTTGTATAATATGGCTTTACATGTCTTGGGAAGTATCCGGGTAATATTATCAGGTATCCCCCCTCCGGTTATATGAGCAAACCCGTGTATTGGTAAATTTTTGGATATACCCTGAAGAACATCTGAATAAATTTTTGTTGGCGTTAAAAGCTCTTCTCCGAGTGTTTTTTCAAATTCAGGTATAAAGTCATCAATCTTTAATTTAAGATTATCAAAACAGATACTTCGCACAAGGGAATATCCATTGCTATGGAGCCCGCTTGATGCAATCCCTATGAGCTTGTGGCCAACACCTATTTCAGAGCCGTCAATGATTTTACTGTTATCGACTATACCAACGGCAAATCCAGCAAGATCGTATTCATCTTTTTTGTACATTCCCGGCATTTCCGCTGTTTCACCCCCCAAAAGAGCACACTTTGCTTTTTGACATCCCTTTGCAATCCCTTTTATGATATTTGTTATTGCTGTTATCTTTAGTTTACCAGTTGAAAGATAATCGAGAAAAAAGAGCGGCTTTGCCCCCTGAACAATAATATCATTAACACACATGGCAACAAGGTCTATGCCGATTGTGTCATGTTTGTTCATCATAAAAGCGATTTTAAGCTTGGTCCCCACACCGTCTGTCGAGCTGACCAGAACAGGCTTTTCAATCTGAGAAAGATTAGGGGAAAAAAGTCCGCCAAACCCGCCGATCTCTCCCATAACCCCAGGTATGATCGTCTTTTTTGCAATCTTTTTAATGGAATCGACAATTTTATTAGCCTTGTCAATGTCAACACCTGCATCTGCATAGGTTAAAGGCTTTGTCATATTTTCTCCTGAAAAAAATATAGTATTTATTTTTATATATTTAATAAGCCATAACACTTTTAGGCTTAGTATGATATGAACTTTTCAAAAAAATCCCTTCGTAGACCTATAAACACCCGGTTTTAATATATTTTTTTTTATATTTAATTATTCTTTTTACAGATGCCTCCATTTTTTTTCTTCCGAGCATCTTTACATGGTTTAAAATTTCATCAAAGGCCTTTTTAATGTCAGCACCCTTATGACATATAAGCGCGATATCAATATCTGATGCGATTATCTGCCTTATGACCGTTTTTATCTCATGGTGCTTTTTTATGGCACCCATGTCAAGATCATCTGTAATGACTATTCCTTCAAATTTCATTTCATCACGCAAAATTTTCTGCGTAAAACAGGGTGAAAGACTGGCAGGCCATTGAGAATCAATTTGCCTGTATAACACATGGGAAAGCATAATTCCACTGACATCACGGGCTATTGCAGCTTTAAAAGGGAGGAGATCGACTTCGGCAAGGTTGGCCATTGTTATATCGAGAAAGGGGATATCAAGATGGGAATCGAGGGTTGTTTTTCCTATTCCGGGAAAATGTTTTGCAACCGCCATTATCCCCTTTTTTTGTAAATGCTCAATCACCTTTAAGCCTAGTCCTGATACCCTGGCAGAATCATGACCAAATGACCTTTCTGCCATAATGCTTCCTTTACAGGCTATATCCAAAACAGGTGCCATATTCATATTAACGCCTATTTTAGCCAACTCAATACCTGTTATTTCCGCAAAATATTCAGCATCTTCTTCCCCTTTCATGGCTGGATTTCCCGGAAACTGGGTAAAGGGTTTTTTTAACCTGGAGACTTCACCCCCTTCCTGATCAATTGCCACAAATAAGGGGGGTTGCCCAGAGGAAGATGCATATTTTTGCAGAGATTCGCAAAGAGTTTTTACCTGGTCAGGGGAACTAATATTCCTGGAAAAAAGAATAATTCCCCCGACTAAAACTGTATCCACAAGATGGATAAGATCATCATTAAGTTCAGTTCCATCGAATCCAACCATCAGGCGCTGACCCGCCAGCTGTTCCTCTGTAAATTCTTCAATATTCATATTTTTATAGTATGAGTTGATATAGATCTCAAGATAAAGATTTTGGGAAGGCCAGGGGGAGGAAGCGTAGAGGCACGATGCATCGTGCCTCTACTGTCGTCTATACCTGATTATCCTTATTATAACAGGAAACACAGCAAGATAAACAACGGTCAGCCTCATGCAAAGCGTCTTTTTCGCCTATAACCAGATCTACTTCGTCCATGGTTTTGATTCGAGCTTTTACCGGAAGTTCAGGCATTTCTACTCTTGGTTTTTTCTGAATACCGCAAACAATTTTAAAAACCGAATCCTCAATATATTCATCTTTTGAAAGGGCTTCCGGGACAGGGGCTACATTTTCACCTGACAGATACTGATCAATAGACCTTGCAGCCCGTCTTCCGCCGGAAATTGCATCCACAACCAGAGAGGCTCCTGTGGCGGAATCTCCCCCTGTAAAAATATATGGAACCGTGGTTTGAAGTGTTTCAGGATCGTTATCTATGGTGTTCCATCTGGTTATTTCAAGATCGTCGAGGCGTCTGCCATCCTTTTTAAAAGAGACATCAGGCCTTTGTCCGATTGCAGTTATAAGCATATCAACTTCAAGTCGTGTTTCTGAGCCTTCAATGGGAACAGGACGTCTTCTTCCGCTGTCATCCGGTTCTCCAAGCTCCATCTTTTTATATTCCAGGTGTGTGACATTTCCATCTTCATCACCAATTACAGCTTCCGGAGCCGCCAGAAAAACAAATTTTACACCTTCATGCTCAGACGCAACAATTTCCACTTCATTTGCAGGCATTTCCTTTCTGGTTCTGCGATAAACTATATATACATCTGGAACACCAAGACGAAGAAGAGTTCTTACGCAATCTATGGCCGAATTTCCTCCGCCTACTACAGCGGCTTTTTTTGGAATTTGAACAGATTTTCCCATTGCAATTTTAGATAGAAAATCGATTCCTTTATAGCTGCCGGTCAAATCTTCACCCTCTATTCCAAGCTTATAATCCTCCCAGGCCCCTATCCCCAAAAATATTGCTTCGTAGCCTGCAGCTACAAGGGAATCCATGGTAAAATCCCGGCCCAGCCTGGTATTTGTATAGGATGTTATTCCAAGGTTCAAGATCCCTTCTATTTCCCAGTCAAGAACCTTTTTGGGGAGACGGTATTCCGGGATTCCGTATCTGATTATTCCACCAAGTTTCGGCATGGCTTCAAATATTGTAACATCGTACCCAACCCTGCGTAGAAAATATGCGCAGCTTAAACCTGCTGGTCCGCCGCCAACAACAGCCACTTTCTTATCCTTTAAAGGAGCACATGATATGGGAAATCTAATACCGGAATTCATTTCATAATCTGCAACAAATCTTTTTAGCTGATTTATGGATACTGGATCATCTGCAATTCCTCTTCTGCACAAATCTTCACATGGATGGGGGCATACTCTGCCGCAGGATAGAAGCAGTGGATTCCGCAATCTTATGGTATCAACTGCACCCTTGTAATCACCTGTACTGATCTGAGAAATATACTTTGGAATATCTATCTGCGCGGGGCATTCCTGCCTGCATGGCGCCAGAGCATTATTGGTCTGGTTAAAATCAAAGAGCCTCTGGGACATGGTTTTAATTGATAAAATATCTTTTGGGCAAGCTTTTTCACAGGCCCCGCACCCAACACATTTTTCATCATCAACAACTGGATATCCGTCTTCGCCTATTTCAATGGCATCAAAGGTGCACGCCCTGACACAATCACCAAAGCCCAAACACCCTTTGCCACATTCTCTTTTTCCTCCGAACAATGAAGAAAGACCCTTGCAGGAATTGATTCCTGAATAAAGATATTTGTTTTCGGCCCTGTTGCCGCCTCTGCATTCATTTTGGGAGAATAAGGGTTCAGCCGTCCCTGCATTCATCCCCATTACTTCGGCGACTCTGGCAACCCCTTCGGCGTCCGAAACAATACATACGTTAACAGGGGCATTACCTTCAACCACGGCAACCGCGGCTGCTGCACACCCTGCGTAGCCACAGCCACCGCAATTGGCGCCTGCCAGGCAGTCTTCCACTTCAGCTATTCGAGGGTCCTCATATACATAAAATACTTTTGATGCAATGCTTAAAACAAGGCTGGATGCAGCGCCAATGCCAAACATTACCAATACCGCTTCTATCATTTAAACCATCCCCTTAAACGCAAAAAAAGTAAGCGAAAGTATTCCTGCGGTTACGAGAGCTATAGATGTGTCCTGCAGGGGTTTTGGCACTCTGGCAAGAAGAATTTTTTCCCGTACCCCAGCAAACAATATAAGGGCAACACCAAAACCCACGGCATAGGCAAATGATGCAACCAAAGCCTGCATAAATGAATATTCCTCTTTTATATTAATCAGACAAACACCCATAACAGCGCAGTTTGTTGTAATCAAGGGCAGGAATATACCCAAACCCGCATAAAGCCCGGGTATTGATTTTCTTAAAAACATCTCCACAAATTGAACAAGGGAAGCAATAACCAGAATAAAAGAAATGGTTCTCAAATATCCCAGATTGTATGGTTTTAAAATATATGCTTCCGTCATCCATGTTATCATTCCTGCCATTACAAGAACAAAAACAACGGCCATGGCCATACCCACCGCTGTTTCCATCTTCTTGGATGTCCCAAAGAAGGGGCAGTTTCCCAGAAACTGAGCAAGAAGAATGTTGTTTACAAATATACAACTTATTATCAGGACTATATAATCGCCCATTTTTTTCTCCTATTTGCTGCCAAACATGTTCATAATGCAGAGCATAAGCCCCAAACATACAAAAGCGCCTGGCGCCTGAACCATGAAGGAAAAGGGTTGAAATGAAGGCCCGAACAAAGATGCTCCATAAAAGGTGCCGGTGCCGATGATTTCACGAACTCCGCCCAGCGCACCCAGGGAAAGGGTGAAACCGATCCCCATGCCAAGACCATCCGCTGCAGAAAGCATTACATTGTTTTTAAATGCAAAGGCCTCTGCACGACCCAACACTATACAGTTAACAACTATTAACGGAATAAACATTCCTAATTGCTGAAACAATTGGTAGGCATATGCCTGCATTGCCAGTTCAACAACAGTAACAAAGGTCGCTATAATAATGATAAAACAGGCAATTCTGACTTTTCCTGGAATCAGGTTTCGTAATGCAGAGACCAGAATATTTGAACAGATGAGAACAAAAGTGGTCGCAAGACCCATTCCCAATCCGTTTTGCATTGTCGTTGTTACACCTAATACAGGACAAAGACCGAGCACCAGCCGGAAGGGAGGTATCTCATTCCATAATCCTTTGGTAAATTCACTTGTGATAGACTTAGCCATCTTTATCTCCCTATTTGGTGAAGTCTTTTAATTTTTCTAGAATTTGAGGTTTTAGTCTACTGTAAATTTTCCCGGCATCTGTTGCAGCAAGGCAAACCGCTCTTGAAGTTACAGTGGCACCGCTTATTGCATTAATTTTTCCACCGTCATTTGTTACTTTAATCTCGTTAAGCACAGAAATACCCTTAAACTGGGTTATCCAGGAAGGGTCCGTTGTAGCTTTTGCGCCGAGACCAGGGGTCTCCTTGTGGGTGGTCACCCCCGCGGACATAATTTTATCATCATCCACATCTATTCCCAGCATCAGCCCAAGGGTATCTGCAAAACCAGAGCTAGAAGTTTCAAGGATCACTCTGCTTGCTTTTCCGTCAAAAATACCTACAAAAAAAATTCGTTCAATATCTCCGTCGGAAATTTTAAATCGATCTTTAACCGGATCATTTGATGCTCCTTTAAATATCTGCATAATCACCGGCCCCTTAACAAACTTTAATTCCTGATTTTCAATCTGATCCTTAGTCCCGACACGGACAGCAGCAAGGAGCCCGCCGGAAAAAGCGCTTAACAGCGTTAAAACCACAACCATTTTTATCATTTCACGCATTTTATACAACCTTTCCCAGGGCTTTGGGTCTGATCTTATCTACTATTGGACAGATAAGATTCATAATCAAAATTGAATAAATTACACCATCAACATACATGCCTATATTCCTTATCAATACAGTCATAATCCCTGCGCATGCGCCGCAGATCAGCATGGGCACAAAATTCACCGGAGATGAAGAGTCTTCCGTGGCAAGAAAAAAAGCTCCAATAAGTGTATACCCTGTGCAAAGATGAAAAACAGGATTAGCATATTTTGCAGAATCTGATATATTAAAAAGAAGAGCTGTTATAAATACCCCTGCCAAAAAAGAGACCGGTATTTCCCATCTTATAATCCCTCTGATAATCAGATATATACCGCCGATTATAATACCTAAACCAAAAGTTGCTCCGATTCCCCCTATCTGTTTCCCCATCAAAAGATCAACTGTGTTAAAAGAAGTTATTGCAGAGGTTCCGAAATGTTTAACCTGTGCCAGTGGATAAGCAGCGATAAACTCAAAATCATAATTTAAAAGGGCTTCATCAAAATCAAAAAAATCTTTCCATGAAACCATTAGTATGGCCACCGCAACAACAACGGGGTTAAAAGCATTGCTCCCTATCCCTCCGAATATCTGTTTGCCTATAACAACAGTAAAAAATGTCCCTGTAATTACAAGCCACCATGGGGACGTGGCCGGAAGAAGCATAGCAAAAACAGTACCGAGCAATGCAGCGTTGCCGTCTCCTATGGTTACCGGACGCCTGGTTATCAGGTTCATTACAAGCTCCCAGATCATGGCTGAAGATATGGATAAAGCCAAAACACCCACAGCAGGAGAGCCATAATTCAAAAAGCCCAGCAGCAACGCCGGAATAGCCGCTATAATAGTATTATAACTTCTGGACGAAATTTTGCTCCCATTTTGCCAGAACGGAGCGTGTGAAACTATGAATTGTTTATTTTGCATTCTTTTCCTCCACAGGATTATCCTCACCCAATGCTACACGTGCACGTTCATGCTTTGCAAGCCTTATATATTGAAAAACAGGTATTCTTGCAGTACATACATATGAGCATAAGCCACATTCAATACAGGAGTTAAGATCGTATTGCTCTGCTGCCTCATCATAAAGTTCGGCTTCAAGCAACCTTACAAGCATATTTACGGGAACTTTAGCAGGGCAGATTCTTATGCATTCACCGCAGTTTATACATGGATAATCCGACACACACGATACATCAGCGGAATCCTGAACCATAACCGCATCCGTATCAGGCATCACCGGATAATCTTCAGAATATACAGCAGATCCGGTCATGGGGCCCCCTATGATAATCCGGTCTTTATCTTTCAGGCTAACCCCTAATCCCTGAAAAATATCTGAAAGAGGAGTACCAATTTTGGCTGACACCAGAACCCGGCTCTCATCCTTTTTGATGAATGTAAAGGTTTTTGTAACTGGTATTTCACCTTTTTCAAAAGCATTTCCCAGGGAGGCAACCGATTCGCAGCTTAAAAAACATACGCCAACATCTTCACAGGACTTTTCGGCTGGAAGTGTTGTGCCCAAAGCATTTTGCATAAAAAGTTCCGGGAAAGCCGCAGGGTAATTAAGATCCACGGTTTTAACCGTTACATCTAAAGCAGAGGCTTCATGCATAAGATGACGGGGAGCCGCAACAATAATTTTGTCGATCCCTGAAATTTTTTTCAAAATTTCAATACCCTTTTTAACGGCATTAATATCAGACTTTAATATATACTGGTTTGTTATAACCAGCAGGTCTTTATCCATGCCGGAGATGATTATGGTGGAAATCGGTTTAGCGGAATCAGAGAGAAGTCTTAAAGAAGAGCACCCCGGAGAGTTTAACAGGTATTTACTTATATTCTCAAGCGTTACATTCTTAACAGTTTGTTTAAACTCATTCTCCTTTTCTTCTTTTTGAACAGTTTCAATTAAAACAGCTGTATACATCTGCCCAAAGTTACCCTCAAACGGTTTTATAGATAAAATTTTTCCTGTTACGGAAGAGATAACATACTCATTGCTTTTAGCAGCAAAGGCAAGTTTTTGGCCTGTAATTACCTTATCACCCTCTTTAAAGGAAAAACTGTTTTTCCAGCCTGATTGGCCAGGAGGCATTTTCAACAAGAGTGTGGCCCTGGTTGATATTGAAATTTTTTCAGGTTCAGGGAGTACAGACTCTAAAGCTTCACACAGAAGCTGCGGTTTTGCCATACCGATAAATGATCTTTTTATCATAAATTCAACCCTTTTAAAACGTTAAGCCAACATATTTACATGACATGGCATAGAGAACATTCTTTTTCCTGGGGGCCTGCCTCATTTTCCTGGTGGCATCCAATACATTGTGAATGAAAAGCGGCTGTCCTGTTGGGAACGTCTTCGTCTTCCATTTCCGGTTCATGGCACGAACCACAGGATTCAGGTGATGTTTCATCTTCTTCAAGGTTATGATGGCAATCGCTGCATCCGGCATCGTTAGTATGTAGTTTGTGACTAAACAGCACTTTCCCTGCAACCCCCTTAAACATTAATCTCACTGGCTTATCCGGAGATTTGGCAGGAAAAGCTGCATAGCTCAAAACACCTATAATAAAAAATATAATTATAAGTGAGTAAGCTAAAATCAACTCCTTTTTTGATGTCATTTTGAAAGATCCTTTCAAAGCTTTATGAATTATTAAAAATTAATGATTTTCACGCATCCCTCTATCATAATAAACAAAATATATCAAGTTGTTTTCTTTTCACCAGAATGTTTGTTCATGAATTTCCAAACAAGTAATTTTTAAAAAAAGGTAGGAAAACAGGTACTTTACAAGGTACTAAATTAGAAAAAAATAAAAAGGATAGATAAAAGACGGGTTGCGCATAACAGCAGATTTTTCTTTTCCATACTGTTTTTTGCAAAACTATTTTACACATAAATTTCAAAATTTTTTAAATTTAATTGCCTGCATGCGAATTTATACAGCACTTACACAAATTTATTAAAATAATTACATCCATTCTTCTGATAAAATCACCTTATTTTTTAACGGCGAGCAAGTAATTTTTTATTCTATCCATCCCTTTGCTTATATTCTCCATTGAATTGGCATAGGAAAATCTCAAATATCCTTCCCCGTTTTTTCCAAAATCTATTCCAGGCGTTACACCAACATGGGCATTTTCTAAAATATCAAATGCTAACTTATATGAATCCCCTGAAATATGTTTTGCGTTTGCAAATATATAAAACGCGCCTGTGGGCTCAACCGCAATCCCGAACCCAAGCCCCCTTAACCTGGAAATCATATATTTTCTTCGTTCATTATAAATCGTTTTCATCTTTGCTATATCATCTTTTGCATCCTGCAAAGCAGCTATCCCGGCAGCCTGAACCGTGGAATTTGCACAAATAAAAAAATTCTGCTGAATTTTTTTAAGAGGCTCGACAAAAGCTCTGGGTGCAATTACATATCCCAGCCTGAGTCCGGTCATTGCATAAAGCTTGGAAAATCCATTGAAAACAAAGGCATTATCTGTAAATTCCAGAACAGAATGTTCCTTACCCTGGTAAACCAGGCCATGATAAATTTCATCGGAAATCATATAAGGAACACCGGAATTTTGCGCAAGCTCTACAATCGCTTCCATCCTTTTTTTTGACAAGAGGTTTCCAGTGGGATTTGAAGGGGAATTAACAAGTACTCCTTTAGTTTTTGGAGTTATTTTTTTTTTTATATCCTCGGGCCGGTATTGAAATCCATCTTCTTCATGAACAGGCACAGATACCGGCTCTCCATTTACAAAGTTAATAAAATTTGGATAACATGCATAATGGGGATCCGAAATAATAACCTGGTCACCCTTCTCCAAAATAGCTGAAAATACACAAAGCATTGCAGGTGAAGTTCCCGATGTAACCATAACTCTGTCAGGGGTCACCGAAACGTTATAAGTATTAAACATATGCCGACATATGGCTTCTCTTAATTCAATTGAACCCATACTGTGCGTATAGTGGGTACAGCCATCATATAATGCTTTGCATACCGCTTCTTTAATACAATCAGGTGTGTCAAAATCCGGTTCCCCCACCTCAAGGTGCACAACATCTTTTCCCTGCCGCTCCATTTCATGGGCTCTTTCCAGAACATCCATTACAATAAAGGATGTCATTTTTTTTACTCGTTTAGAAATCATTATAACCCATCATCAATACTATATTACCTGCAAATTCAAGCCTGGTCATTTTTATTAAACATGACCTGAAAACATCCTGGAAAAGCATTTTTTAAATCTATTGATGTTCAGATAAATAATTTCACTGCGTTATCGGTCGTCGGAGTATTACAATATGCCTTCCTCCCTCCGGCCTTGTGCCAATTTTTAAAATCGGGTAATTATCTGAAAATCTATATATTATATGAGATTAATCAGCCTTTCTTCTTAAAAAAGTAGGAACTTCAAGACTGTCATCATCAATAACAATTCCCTTGTATCCCTTATAATAAGAGCCACCAGATTCCCCTGCCGCTTTAGAATATGAAAAAGGCTTGGAGACCACACCCCGCTCCCTTTCTTCCATGGAAAGCTCCCTTATTTTGCCTCTGGCAGGAAAATCCCCGTATTTCTTTAATGGTTTTGTCCTGCCATAATGTGCTCTTGTTTCAATATTAGATGCATGTTTGCCTAAGGGTTCTGAGCCAGGATAATTTATTCCTGTTGCGATTACTGTAATTCTTATTTCATCCTGTATACTCTCATCTATTGCTGTGCCCCATATTATTTCTGCATCCTCTCCCACTTCACTATGTATTCTTTCGGATGCCTCGGACATTTCTTCCATTGTAAGGCTTTTATTGCTTGTTATGTTAAGCAAAACACCTTTTGCACCAGCAACAGGTATATCATCAAGAAGAGGATGGGATATGGCACGTTCAGCAGCTTCAATTGCCCTGTTTTCTCCAGTTCCAACACCGATACCAATAATTGCAAGCCCTGCTTTTGACATAATGGTTCGAACGTCTGCAAAATCAAGATTAATCAAACCCGGAATCATAATCAGGTCAGTAATACCCTTTACTGAATCATGGAGGACTTCATCTGCTCTTTTAAACATTTCTACCATGGTAGCATCTTTGGGGGCGTATCCTCGCAACCTGTCATTGGGAATTGTTATTACAGTATCTGTAATATCCTTTAATGCATTAATTCCTGCATTTGCCATGTTCGAACGTTTGCTGCCTTCAAAAGAGAATGGTCTTGATACCACAGCAACCGTAAGAGCACCAATCTCTTTACAAATTTCAGCAATAACAGGGGCAGCGCCTGTTCCTGTGCCACCGCCGAAGCCGGCTGTAATAAATACCATATGGCTTCCTTCCAAAGCATCCCTTATTGCAGCTGCATTTTCCAAAGCAGCTTCCCGCCCAACATCAGGATTAGCCCCTGCACCCAGACCCCCTGTGATTTTTTCTCCAAGCTGAATTTTAATTTCAGCTTTAGATATGGCCAGTGCCTGATTATCAGTATTTGCCGCAACAAATTGAACTCCCTGAAGGTTGGAGTCAATCATGTTGTTAAGCGCATTCCCACCGGCTCCTCCAACTCCGATAACCCTAATTTTTGCTGTTCCTTCGTCTTCCATACTATTAAAAGTCATTTGTATCCTCCCCCAAAGATAGATATTAATAAGCTTGAATCAGATTTTAGAAAAAGTTTTCAAGCACTTTTTGGTAAATTTCATGAATGAAAAATTCATTTTACCCACATTGTTCATATTGCAAACAAGCTTCAGATGTTGTATACGCAAGTTTTCATAGTTTAATCAGATTATACCTGTTGCTGAACAATCACTTAAATTATATCCTTAAACCATTCTTTTATACTTTTGATAATACGGGTAAGAGTATTTGAACCACGTATTTCGAATTTTTTTTGAGATTGATTTTTTGCACCGAACAAGACCAGCCCGACTCCGGTTGCATATATGGGATTGCTGACCACATCCACAAGCCCCCCAACCCCCTGGGGCCTGCCCAGGCGGACAGGTTGCTGAAAAACAGATTCCGCAATTTCAGGAAGACCCTCTAAAAGTGCTCCGCCGCCGGTTACAACCACACCGGATGTAATTGCATCTTCTATTCCTGCGTTATATATCTCCCTGTTTATCAGCAGAAAAATTTCTTCCATGCGGGGCTGCAAAATTTCACCAAGTATCTGCCGTGAAAGCTTTCTTGGTTTTTGACCCTCTGTTCCATGTATTTCAATAACTTCATCTCCATTTATTCTTTCCGGGGAACACGCTCCGTATTCTGTTTTGATTTTTTCAGCCTCCTCAATGGAGGTTCTTATCCCTATGGAAATATCGTTGGTAAGATTACTTCCCCCAAGACCAAGAATAAATGTGTGATTAATATTTTTCAGGGAAAAAACTGCCAGATCTGTGATGCCGCCGCCAAGATCAATAAGAACTGAACCGAGCTCCTTTTCTTCATTGCTTAATACTGCTTCACCGGAAGCAAGGGGCCCCAGCACAATATCACAGACATCGAGCCCTGCTTTACTGGCACATTTTATAATATTATGAACAGCTGTTACAGCAGCTGTAACAATATGAACTTTCACCTCCATCCTGATTCCGGACATTCCCACGGGATTATAAATTCCTGATTGACCATCCACTATGTATTCCTGGTCAAGCACATGAATAACCTCCCTGTCCATGGGAATCGAGACTGCACGAGCCGCATCTATTACACGGGCCACATCGTTTTTGGTAATTTCAGTCCCTTTTATTGCCACAATGCCATGACTGTTCATACCGCTTATATGACCACCGGCTATTCCCGTATAAACCGATGAAATTTCACACCCGGCCATGAGTTCCGCATCCTGCACAGCTTTTTTAATCGATTCCACTGTTGCTTCTATATTAACCACAACCCCTTTTCTCAGGCCTGTGGAAGGATGTGTTCCTATGCCGATTATATTTATTTCATCACTTGACACTTCACCGACCACCACACAAATTTTAGTCGTTCCCACATCAAGGCCAACAATAATGTCACTTTGTCCATGCATTCTAAATCTCCTTTTTAATCTTTAAAGTCGTCGGCTTAATGGTAACAGGAGTGACTACAACCCTGTCCAGATTGACAAGATCAATGGTGTTAAAGTCTGAAAACATGGATTTTTTTTTTAGGCAATAAATTATTTCTTCAACTTTTTGAAACTTTTCAAGGTAGTTATCATACCCTAATATAATTTTTTTTTGCCGATCAGATCCATCCATTGATGCAAAAATGGTCAGCCCCAGTTCTCGATCAATTTCTATTCTTTTAATGAATCTGTAACTTAAAATGCTCTCAGGCCGTCTCCCCAATTGTAAAACATCCATAATCGAATAAAACTGTATACTCTTTTGATTATTTATGAGGCTGAAATCTGATAATTTCAGTCCGTTTATTATCGGAAAATTAAAATGATCCTCGGATGTCATTTTTTTAAAAATTTTGCCTTTATTATTCATAATAAATTTATGTCCAAGGTTCAAAGCAGCCAAAGGAGTATGCTCTGTTATTCTTATGATTATTTTATCAGGAAGAGCCCTTCTGACTTCAGCTTCAGCAATCCAGGGGTGGGCTTCAAGTTTTTTTCTGACCAAAGGCAAATTAAGAGAGAGGATATTTGAATTTTTGCGAATTCCCGCCTGCTCCATAACCTGCTCAAAATAAAGAATTTTTAGGCCTGTAATGGTTGTCTTTTTCAATCTGAAATAGTCGCACTGAGTTATAAAGGAATAGCAAAAAACAAAAAACAAGCATGTTAATGTCACAATGGCTGTAACTGAAATTATTTTAAGAGGCAGAATGCACCTTTGCAGTACCCTTGAATGTTTTGCCTGTATATTTTTTTTTAAACGATTTTTACGAATCCGTTTATTTTCCAACGATTATAACCTCCGGCACAAGTTTGATATTAAACTTATTTTCTACCCGATCCTGAGCATTTTTTGAGAGGGCAAGTATATCGGCGGCTGAAGCATTGTTTACATTAATAATAAAATTGGCATGTTTTGGGGAGATCATTGCCCCTCCTTTTTTCAGGCCCTTGAGCCCTGCCTGGTCAATGAGCCTTGCAGCAGGGGTTTTTATATTTGGATTTATAAAAAAACACCCCGCGCTGGGAAGGTCTGTGGGCTGCTTTTTTTTACGCTGGGCAATTATTATATCTGCTTCATCCTTAATTTTTAAAGAATTCCCGGGAGTAAGGGAAAAAGAAGCCTCTAATATAATAAAATTTTCAATGGCTGAATCACTTCTTTTTCTTAAAAGCGTAAGTCCTCGGTATCCGAATTTTATATTTTTTGCTGGAATTGTTTTTTTTTCACCCTTTTGTCCCAGGATAATAATTTCATGCAAAACATGGGCAATGGATCCAATGGCTGTACCGGCATTCATTACAATCCCCCCCCCTATTGTTCCTGGAATTCCCAGGGCAAAGTTCATCCCCTTTAGAGAGTTTTTTATTGCAAAGGAACAAAGTAAATGGGTTTTTACGCCGGCTCCGGCATTCACAATAATTCTGTTTTTTCCTCTTTCACCCATGGAAATTTTTTTAAGGCAGTCCCCAAGGCTGATGAGAACAGCATCTATCCCTTTATCTTTTACCAGCAGGTTTGTTCCGCCTCCTATGATAAAATAGGGAATTTTATTCTCCCTGATCCAGGAGACAAGTAAAAGGAGATCATCAAAAGAGTTTGGCTTAACAAAAACTTTTGCAGGACCTCCCACCCGAAAGGATGTATGCATCGACATTGGTTCATCGAATTTTACAGCCCCCTCAAATCTGGATAAAAGCCATTTTTTTTTATACGTATCAAGAAACATTTTTGAAAATAATAAAGTAATGAGTTTTTGAAAAAAATGATACTTGTTGTTAATGTTTATAAAGCGATAAATAATTTTCCTGAACCCCAAGTAGCTGCGGTCTATACCCTATTCTTTTTCTCCTGCTAAGG
>CAZNFB010000006.1:0-28498 GCA_964572105.1 uncultured Desulfobacteraceae bacterium | reverse complement strand
TTAAAGCCTGGAAATAGCCTCTTTTGCTTCGCCTATCACATAAAGTGAACCGGCAATACAAACAGCTTCGTCGGGTGATACTGTTTTTATGGCATGGGCAACAGCCATATTAACATCATGAATAATGGTTACATCATCAATCACTTCTTTGGCAATGGGATAAAGCTTTTCAGCACCGAGAGTCCTGTCTATTTTCGGGGATGTTAATATTACCCTGGAGCAAGTGGGTAAAAGAGATCGGAGCATTGCAGAATACGGCTTATCATCCAGAATACCCACAACCAGGGTTAATTTCTCCCTGGCTATATTTTGTACTAAAAATTCTGCAAGCCTGCGAGCCGCAATTAAATTATGGGCCCCATCTAAAATTATAACAGGAGAATCAGAAATTTTTTCCAGTCTCCCTGGCCATTTTGTTTTAAGAAGACCTTCTTTAATGCTCCCTAACTGAATGTCCGCACCATTTTGATTCAATAATTCACATGCAGCAAGGACAAGGGAAGCATTATCAATCTGGTGCTTTCCCATTAAGGATGTTTGCATGTTTCGCCAGGTATTTTCCATCCCAAAATAGGTAAATTGTTCATTTTTACACAATCTGGTATTAAAATCTTTTCCATGGGCATAAAAAGGGGCAGATTTTTCAGCCGCAATATCTTTTAAGACTGAAACAACGCTTTTTTGTTTTGCTCCGATTATAACAGGAGAATTTTTTTTTATAATCCCCCCTTTTTCAAAAGCTATTTCAGATAATTTGTCCCCAAGATATGCCCGGTGTTCCAAAGATATATTGGAAATTATAGAAATAACCGGTTTTATAATATTTGTGGCATCCAGGCGTCCACCCATACCTGTCTCAATAATAGCCCAGTCAACATTTTGCCGGTTAAACTCGTAAAAAGCCATGGCTGTTGCAAATTCAAAGAAAGTAAGTTCACGATCACCAGCGTCGATATTTTGCACAGCGTTATATGCTTCCAGAATACAATCATCAGAAACAGGGCTGTTATTTATAGAAATTCTTTCATTAAACCTGACAAGGTGGGGAGATGTATAAAGCCCGACTTTATACCCGGATTCGTGTAGTATCGAAGAAAGAGAGGCTGCTATGGAGCCCTTACCATTGGTCCCTGCAATATGGATAGAGGAAAATTTTTTTTGTGGATTTCCCAGACCAGCCAAAATTTTTCTAATAACATCAAGGCCTAGCTTAATACCAAACCTTCTAAGGCCGAACATGGCCTTGAGACAATCTGCATAAGAATTGTTAGGTGTCATAATAGATAAAAAAAGCCCGGCTAAATCATTATTCATGCCGGGCAATACAATTAATTTTTATAGATTTTCGATAATTAATTTTGGTAAAGGAGCAGGCAAGAGATATAGATGTTCAGATAATAACCCTATTTTAAAAGTAACTATTCAGCAGATATGTACGGCAGCAGGTATCATTCATCAGCCACGCTGAATAGTTACTTTTAAAATTTAGCACAAGGTCAGGGGGAGGAAAGCGTATTTAAATACTCCAACGACCGATAACGTGGTGAAATTATTTGTGTGACGGTCTATATTTATGCAAAAATATGTAAAATGGTGTGGGAATAGAGAATTTATTTAGTCCCCGCTCCTTAAATTAAATAAAATTCTGTAATCCCTTAATTCTGCAAATTAGAATCTTTGAAATCTTTGAACTTTTTGGTACTTTTTCCGTGAAGCTGTAATCCTTTGTCTTCTCAAAGATTCCCGCATTTTCCGCCGTCTGTATTCACTTGGCTTTTCATAACTTTTTTTTAATTTTAAACGTTTAAAAAGGCCATCGTTCTGAATTTTCTTTTTCAAAATCCGCATAGCCCTTTCAAGGTCATTATTAATCACGTTGACCTGAATTTCTTTCAAGCGCCTCGCCTCCTTTACATTAAATTTTAGACATTTAAGCATTAAATAACAGAAAAAATGCTTCGCCACCTATATACTAACTCAAATAAAATTGCAAGGAAAACCCTACTTGCAATTTTATCTCTGATTATTTTGTACCTTTTGTCCCTGTGAAATTAATTATCGTGGAATCTATAGACTCTGTGAAGATTTGAAGGTATAGATGTCAAAATCTCATATCCTATTGTATTAACTGCTGCCGCGATTTCATCCGCACCCAGGAACTCATCCCCCTGGTTACCAAAGATAACCACTTCATCACCTCTGCTAACATCAAGCTGTCCCACATCAAGCATGGTCATATCCATACATATACGACCTGTTATCCGCACTCTGCGCCCACGCACCAGCATTGAACCGGAAGATGATAATAAACGATTTACGCCATCCCCGTATCCGGCAGAAACAGTGGCTATAATTGCCGGTTTTTTTGTTTCGTAAAAAGCACCGTAACTAATTCTTGCACCGGAGGGTACTTTTTTTAAATGAATAATCCTGGATTTAAGAGCCATGGCAGGTCTGACACAAACAGCATCCTTTTTAATATCCGCTGACGGATATAAGCCGTAAAGCAAAATCCCACAACGAACCATATCAAAATGAGCTTCAGGCATATTAATTGTTGCAGCGCTGTTGGCAGCATGCCTCAAGGGAACATGGAGTCCTTTCTTATGAAGCTTATCTAAAAGCTCTTTAAATATGTTGAACTGCTTATTTGCGTATGATCTGTTTTTGCTGTCAGCCGTGGCAAAATGAGTATAAATACCTTCCATGTACAGACCTGGTAATTGCGCAATCAAGATGCATTCATTTATGGAGTCAGGCATCACCCCCAGCCGCCCCATGCCTGTATCTATCTTTAGATGAATTTTGACGTTCCCGCCGGATGCAAGGGCTGCATCTGAAAATTCCCTGGCGGTCTCAAGAGAATAGACTGTTTGCGTTAAATCATATTCAAGAAGCTTTCCGACCAACTGGGGAGGAGTAAATCCAAAAATCAATATCGGCACATCAATACCCGATGCCCTTAAGCAGATTCCTTCGGAAATTCTGCCCACTCCCAGAGCGCCTGCTCCATTAGCAAGAACACATTGAGCTGTTTCAATGATCCCGTGCCCATAGGCATTCGATTTTACAACCGCCATAAGACAAACATCAGGTTTTATAAACCTGCGAATCTCCCGTACATTATGAGCTATAGCCCCAAGATTAATCTCCGCCCAAACAGAAGATGAGTTCAAAAAATACCTCAACACAAAAAAAAGTATGCCACCATGTTCATAGGTTGCCATACAAATTATGCCTGAAGGAAAATCAAAATTTTTCATTCAGGCATAATTTAAATTGTTGGCATAACCCGCATTGGATCGTTACAGAAAATATTTTCAGGAAGATCAGCAAACTTCCCGAACATGCTCAGCTATTGCTTTTATTGAACTTCCACCAGTAAAGATTCCGCTTACCCCAATTTCCTTAAGCTTTGGATGATCTACTTCGGGTATAATTCCACCAATGATTATTTTAATATCGTCTCCACCCATCTCTTTTAATTTTTCTTTTATGGAGGCGGTCAAAGTAACATGTGCCCCTGAAAGAACAGAGAGCCCCACAACATCCACATCTTCCTGTATAGCCGCTTTGGCTATCTCCGCAGGAGTCTGCCTTAAACCTGTATATATAACCTCAAAGCCGGCGTCTCTTAAACCGTAAGCCACGACCCATGCCCCTCGTTCATGACCATCGAGACCAGGTTTTGCGACAAGTACTCTGATTTTTTTTTCTTCATTCATTTTAAAACTCCTTTTTTTATGTAAAAAATTATTCCTATTCTTTTTAAATAATCAATTTCGGATCCAAAATAATTTGTAATTATTCAGTTGATGTGCATTTGTAGGAATGATTAAAAATTTCCTTGTTTTTTCCGCTATTACGAATAAATTTCGTGAATTTCTAAGTTTGCTCCGCCAAAATTGCGAAACTCGCTCGTGCCTCGCTCAAACAATCGCAATTTTTTGGCTACGCTGCACTAAAAAATTCTACGAAATTTATTCAATACGCTACAAAAACAATTAAACTTCCCTCACGCAAAATTTTAACCGGACACTACTGACTATTTATCCTTAAATTCAGTAACTCTCTTTTCCCTGAAAGCTGTAACACCTTCCACGAAATCTTTGGAAGCAAGGGTTATCGATTCACAGACAGCAGCATCATCAAGGGCTGCATCGAGATTAGTATTCATGCCCTTATATACCTGGGATTTCATCAATCTTAAAGCAATGGGTGGGCCTTTAATAATTTTATTAACCATTTTCATGGTGTCGGTTTCCAGATCTTCAGGGCTCGACAATTTGTTCAGCATACCAACTTCTTTTGCTTCTTTTGCAGACAACATGTCGCCTGTATAAAGCATTTCAAAAGCCTTTGCCAATCCCATTGCTCTTGGATAAAACCATGCAGCTCCAAAACCAGGAAATATACCAAGCTTCACAAACCCGCACATAAACTTTGCTTTTTCGCTGGCTGTTCTGATGTCACAAGCCAATGCAATATCGAAACCTGCTCCAACGCATGCTCCGTTGATCATGGCAATTGTCGGTTTTTCCATCCTCTGGATTCCAAGGATTATTTTTTTTGCTGTTTTAAATAAAAAAGATGTCCTTAGGGCTTCAACTCCCAGTTCACCCATTTCATTTGCATTACCCCCCCCGGGCATTATGTCCAGATCTGCACCTGCGCAAAATGCATTTCCTGATCCAGTTAAAAGAAGTGCTCTGATCTCTTTGTCCTGGGCAACATCTTCTATGGCCTGGGCCAACTCTTCCATCATTTTTCTGTTTAAAGCATTACTCTTGTCCGGCCTGTTAAATGTCAGCGTAGCAAGGTTCCCTTTTTTGTCCAGCAAGATTGTTTCGAAGTCCATACTGCTACCTCCTAAGTAATGGTATTATACAAAAAATATTTTTGTTACTTCCCTGTGAACACCGGTTTTCGTTTTTCCAGCTTGGCACGTATCCCTTCTGACGCATCCGAACTTTTATTAATCTCTTCAACCAAAGCATGAAGATGGCTTCCAAGAGTTGAATCTATCCGGCTCTGCTCAAAAATTTTTTTTATTGTATACTTGGTTACCTGAACAGCCATGGGAGAGGCTTCTTCAGCAATTTCATGTGCCAGCTGCATAGTAACAGATTCGATTTTATCAGGCTCTGTAACCTGATTTACCAGACCCATCTCTCCTGCCCTTTTTGCATCAACAACCCTGCCTGTTAAAAGCATCTCTTTTGCAGCCGCAATCCCGATTAATCGAGTTAAACGCTCAATGGCCGTATAATAATATGTTCTTCCAAGCTTTACCAGGGGCGCTGCAAATTTGGCGCAGGTTGATGCTATCCTGATATCGGCTATAACGGAAAAATCGAGCCCAGCCCCCATGGCAGGCCCATAAATCATTGCAATAACAGGCAAAGGAAAATTAACCAGGCTTTCAATGGAGTATTCAAGCCCTTTTATTGTCCGTTCGAATTCCTTTGCTCCACCGGATAAATCGACTCCAGCAGAAAAAACTTCCTCACCCGCACCCCGCAGGATAAGGACTCTGGCCGTATTTTCCTTTTCTATTTCTCGAATTGTATCACCAAACTTGAAAAGTGCATCAGCATTCAATGAATTACGCTTTTTACGGGAGTTAAAAAAAATTGTGCTGACGTATCGATTCTCCTGCTTAATAATTTCCTGTTCCATATGAAACCCATTGCCCTAATTATAAAGGCTTTATTAAAAATTAATTTGTTGAGGAGGAGCTATCCCTGTGAAGTTAGTTGTTTTAAAAAACATAGAAATCATTTCACCAGCATTACAACCAATTATTTGAGCCAATGATGGCTTTTATATCTTTATTAAAATTTTCGATTAATTTTTTACTTTTATCAAGCGTTGAACCATTTCCTCTACAACCGTGTAAGGATCAAGCTCTTTCGCTAATACCCTGTCCACCACGGCATCCAGATCACCCTGTTCCTGCCATTTCTTCTGTACGTAACGGGCGACTTCCCTTTCAACCAGAGTTAATATTTCTTCATGGGCACGTTCTTTGTTCCAGTCTTTTTTCTCATCCTTTGCATCGAGGTTTTTCATTAAAGCATCCACAAGGTCATCAACACCTTCCCCAGTTGCAGCGACTGTTTTTAAAATTGATATATTTTTAACATATGTATCTGAACTCATATCGAGCATAGCCTGGATATCGACTACAACCCGATCTGCTCCTTCACGGTCGGCCTTATTCACAACAAAAATATCGGCTATTTCCATTATTCCGGCTTTGATAGCCTGTATTCCATCACCCATTCCAGGAATACAAACCACCATAACGGTATCTGCTGTTTTTACAACATCCACCTCATCCTGGC
This sequence comes from uncultured Desulfobacteraceae bacterium, assembly GCA_964572105.1. Lineage (GTDB taxonomy): Bacteria > Desulfobacterota > Desulfobacteria > Desulfobacterales > BuS5 > DAOWMW01. The sequence continues at coordinate 22,151 of CAZNFB010000006.1, read as the reverse complement.
CAACCCCCACTGTTTCTATGACTACAAAATCTTTACCAAATGCATCCATAACCTTGACAATATCGCGGGCAGCAAGACTTAAACCCCCAAGAGCGCCCCTTGTGGCCATTGATCTCACAAATACATCTTCAAGGGCACAGGCATCACCCATCCTGAGGCGATCACCCAGTAAAGCTCCGCCGCTAAAAGGGCTGGAAGGGTCGACAGCAATAACACCTACGCTGTGTCCCCTTTTTACCAATGCGCCGGTCAATTTGTCCGTAAGGGTACTTTTGCCTGCTCCAGGGGCTCCTGTTACGCCTATAACATGGGCTTTACCTGCTTTTTTATGGATCGTTTTCATTGCATCCAGCCACCCGGATTCCCTGTTTTCAATTTTTGTTATTAATCGGGCAAGGCTTCTAACAGAGCCGTTTACCAGATTTTTTATTAATTCTTCCCAGTTATTTGTCATTACTAATATTCCCCGGTAAATCATAGGTGGCCCTGTAAAAACTAATATTAAACCTTTTCAGGGCAATCCATGTAAAAATTGGTTCTTAATAATTATAAGTACTCCCCATGGCGCGATATGTTTAATAGCTCGACTAGCTCGCTCAATAGCTCATTTCCAAACAATCATTATTTAATGCTTGAACGAAAACTAAAAATTTTTGCCTGCCGCAAAAATCAGAAAAAAATGAGAGTTTCCGTTCAGGCAATATAAAGGAAATCCATATATTATATATATAGAGATTGTCAGAAAATTAATTTTAAGAAGGGAGCATAAGAAAATAGTACTTTTAGTAAACCTGATACCTTACTCAAAACAATGTTCTTAAAGCCTATGCTAAATTGTTGAGGCCCGAGCCACACCAAACACATCTCTTAATGTGTCACAGATTTCCTGAAGTGTAGCATAACTTCTGACACAATTTATGATGTCCGGCATAAGGTTAACCTGTTCATCCTTGGCATTATTTTTTAATGCGGCCAGATGCTGCTTCACCTCAGCATTATTACGCTCTGCTTTGAATTTTTTAAGGCTCTCTATTTTACGCGCTTCTGCAGTATCTTTTAATTCACTCGGATAAACATCTTCAAGGCTTCTCTCTGATTTCACATCAATTTCATGGGGGCCGTTAAAACAGTTTACCCCGACTATAAATTCTTCCTGATTTTCAATTTTGCGCTGTTTTGTGTAAGCGTTTCTTGATACTGATTCCTGCATATATCCGTTTTCTATGGCACCAAGAGCCCCCCCCATTTTCTCGATCTTTTCAAATTCCGCGGAGGCAGCTTTTTCTATATCATCGGTCATTTTTTCCATGAAATAAGAGCCTGCCCAGGGATCATTCACTTCTCCCAGCTTGGCCTCATAAATAAGGATTCTGGTGGCATCATGGCCTAGCTGCTGAGCTTCAAGACTATGACCCAGACCAAGGGGTTCATCATAGGGAGGCATAGCAGCAAAGGGAATAGCACCGGACATACCTGCCGAAATACCGCCCACAACAGCCCTGGCAACATTATTAAGGGGCCTTTGAAGTGTTGTGCTTGAACATCCTATATGGGCAGTTGATATCTGTCGGATCATCATTCCCCTGGGATTTTTGGCGCCAAAACGTTCTTTTAACATCTTTGCCCACATTCTCCGGGCTGCGCGCTGAAAAGCAATCTCCTTATAGATTTCCATACTTCCGCCAAAACCGTTAAAAGTGACTCTGGGCGCTATTTCATCAATATCAAGCCCCCCATCAATGGCTGTTTGCAAATAGGTTGCCCCGATTGCCATACTGAAAGCAAGATCCATCTCTCGGGTGGCACCTGCTTCACGCATATGGTACCCGCCTATACTGGTAACATTAAGCTTGGGGATATTTTTTGTGCAATAAACAGCTGTATCTCTAAAGAGCCTCAGGGCCGGGCGAGGTGGGAAAATATAAGTGCCCCTTCCCACATACTCTTTTAAAATGTCATTTTGAGGGGTGCCCCTGAGTTTTTCAAGGGGAATTCCACGTTTTTCAGCCAGGACAGCATACATGGCGATTATAACCGACGCAGCAGAATTCATTGTAAAATTCGAAGCCACCTTGTCAATTTCAAGATCATCATGATATGCTTCATAAACAGTTTCAAAATCTTTTAAACTGTCTATGGCAACACCTACTTTACCAACCTCACCTTCAGCACGGGGATCATCAGAATCATAGCCGCACTGTGTGGGAAGATCAAAAGCAAAATTTGGCCCGCCTTTTCTCCCCAGTGCGTGCATCCGCAGCAAATAATCCTGATAATCTTCAGGGGTACCAAATCCTGCATATTTACCTGCACCGGCGCCACTTGAGGCACCCCATTCGTATCTCGTACTGGCTATGGCCTGTTTTGCTGCAAAGGCCTGCCACTTAGGGACAGGATCATTCCCGGCTGTATAGGGGTAAGTTCCCGGGTAACCGACTTTATCCAGAAAATCAAAGCCTTCAATATCCTTGGGGGTATAAAATTTGGTTTCGTTTTCTTTAAGCTTAAATTTTTCCAGCCGTGGTTTTACAACCTTCTCTTCCCAGGTTTCTGTTGCTTTGTTAACTTTTCCCAATTCGTCACTCATAATAAAATCTCCTTATTTGTTAATCAACACAGAATCAAATGGGTAAATTCAAGAACCCATTCAACTAGCGCATTAATGCAAGCAAGTTTCGCACGTTATCCAATGTCTCAAGAGCTGTTATAGCGTCAGCCAGCTCTTCAGCCCTGCTCTCTCCGATAGCTGGAGAAGACAGATCTATAAATTTATCTCTAATTTTCACTTTTTTTGTTTCGAGTTTCGGGATATCGCTCATTACATCCATGCTGGCTGTAAAAACTTTACCAGAGGTTGTTTTAATTTTGGTAATTGCTTCTAATGCCTTAAATTCATCTGTTACTTCAAGGGTTATCTTCTCCATTAATGCAACCACAGCAGGATCATTAACCTTTGTGTCGGTGAATGCCTTGGTTCCGGTATCTCCCCTTAACAAAGCATTAGCAACACAATAGGATATACTGAATTTACCTTCGAGCCCGGTTTTTGGTTCAGGCTTTCCTGCAGCTCCAACAGCAAGGGGTGAAACCGCTATGTTTATCGATTTAATATCATCTAACGCAAGTCCTTCATTTTTTACAATGGAAAGGGCACCTTCTATGGGAGAATGTGTTGCATGGCAGGAAGAATGATATTTCTGCACAAGATCTTCAACTTCCCATTTACCACTTAAAATTGCAAGGGCATCTTCATTATACTTTCCGCTGAAAACATCTATGAAGCCTGATTTTCCTTCTATAATATCCTGGGCGCTTGTAAAGCCGTCTGCAGCCAGCAGGGCGGAAATAAGTCCGGCCTGGGAAGCTTTTCCTGCATGATAGGGTTTACACATTGTGCCAAAAGAAATTTTAAGGCCGGATGCCTGGGTTCCTGCCAGGCCAAGGGCAAAGACTGTTTGGTCTTCATTAAGACCCAAAAGCCTGGCACAGCCGGCTGCCGAAGCAAAATGTCCATAAGTTCCTGTCCCGTGCCACCCTCTTATGTAATGCTCCATCCCGCCGCAGGAAGCGATAGTTGATCCTGCTTTTAATCCCACAAGGTATCCAATTAACAGATCTTTTCCTGTCATTTCTTTCCATTCAGAAACCGCAAGCAAAGCTGGATAAAGGGTCACGGTTGGGTGTCCCACCATGGCTTCAAGGGAATCGTCAAAATCAAGCGCATGGGACGCGGCCCCATTAATAAGAGCTGCCTGAGCTATACTTTTTTTAATATCAAAACCCAGGATAGTAGCCTGTTCATTTCCACCCATCAGGTCAGAATAATTAATCAGCTTTGCAACAAGGGGATCTTCTTTCCCGGCAAGAGTAACCCCCATCCAGTCCATAAAGGCTATTTTAGCATGTTCAAATGCCGTTTGTGGTATCTTTTCGGCATCACTATTAACAATAAATTTTGCAATTGAACGAGTAAAGTCCATATTAAAAAAATCTCCCAAAGTTATTGTGACCGATCCATCCACCCATGTGCTCGACACATTATTTTACCACATTTTTAAAACAACCCGAGCAAGGTGCATTTTCCATGCTCAAAAATTATCATTATGTCCGAACAAAACATGCAGTTTTTGTTCAGATATTATTCTGCCTGAGACAAATGCCTTTTATTACAACAAAAACACAATTTATAACATAAATTTCCAGTACAAAATTGCGTTAGATTCACCTAAATACAGTAATTTGTCAACGATTTTTCTAGACTGTTTATTAAAAAATCAGCTTTTAAGGATAAAAAATGAGGGTTTAAATATGGGTGAACTATTATAATAAAGGATATTAAAAATTTTTTTTATCAAGACCATAGGCTTTCATTTTTCGGTTAAGAGTTCGTGGATTCATCCCTGAAATCTCAACAACCTTATTGATCCTGCCGCTGTATTTGCTTAACGCCTGTTTGATATAATTGCGTTCAAATTCAATTAGCTGTTCCCTTAGGGGAGTCTTCAGGTGCGGCATTATGGCGGTATTTTCTTCATTGTCTGAAGCCGTATATTCAGCACCGGTGATACAAAATCTGGAAATCATTTTTTCCGAGGTCATAATTAGTGTCCGTTCAATTACATTTAACAACTCCCGAACATTTCCGGGCCATGGGTATTCCATGGCCTGATCCATGGCTTCTGTGGAGATTTCCATTGGATCTCTCCCCATACGTTTTGTAAGATGATTTATAAAATACCTTATTAAAAGAGGAATATCGTCTATTCTGTTTTTTAAAGGGGGTACATATATTGGAAAAACATTCAACCGATAATAAAGGTCTGCTCTGAATTTACCCTGTTTGACAAGGTGCATCAGGTCCTGATTTGACGCAGCAATAATTCTCACGTCAATTTTTATCGATTTTCCCCCCCCCACCCTGTGAAACGTTTTCTCCTCAATCAGCCTCAAAAGTTTTTTTTGCACTAATTGGGATGCATTTTCAACTTCATCCAAAAAAATGGTTCCCTCATCCGCCTGTTCAAAACGGCCCGGCTTCATCCCTAAAGCTCCTGTGAATGCTCCTTTTTCGTGACCGAACAGCTCCGATTCAAGAAGAGTCTCCGCAAGGGAGCCACAATCGACAATAACCATGGGAGAATTTTTTCTATTGCTGTTATGATGAATCGCCTTTGCAAGTACCTCCTTACCTGTGCCGGTTTCTCCATAAATCATAACAGTTGCATCTAAAGGAGCCACATTTCTAATCATACCGAAAACAGTGCGTATAGCCTTGCTTTTGCCTATGAGATTTCCCAGTCTGTATTTTTCTCCGATCCTCCCTCTTAACTCCCCCACATAACTTTTAAGTTTTTTGTTTTCTTCCTGCAAAGCAATTTTTTCACCTATTTTATCAAGAACAATACGGACGTGATCAAAATTTAACGGTTTTACCAGAAATTCAAAAGCACCTCCTTTCATCGCTTCCAAAGCCGACTCAACAGTTGCATAGCCAGTAATAACTACAATTTTGACATCAGGATAAGTGTCACTGATCTGTTTTACCACCTCCTGGCCTGAAATCCCCGGCATGTTTAAGTCTGTTATTACAACATGGCAATCCTGTTCTGACAATATCTTGATGCCGTCGGTTCCATCGGAAGCAAGAAAGATCTCGTGCCCCCATTTGGAAAGCCTCAGACGAAAGGTTCTTAGTATTGATTCTTCATCATCTATAACCAGAATTTTTAATTTCATTTAATCGACTATCCTTATACTGATTTTCCAAATTTCACTCTACATTAAATTACCTGAAAGAAGATATATCAGACCGTTGCAGCAACCTTATTATATCGGTTTTGCTAAAAGGCTTTTGCAATATTTCTATCCCCAGGGCACCTATAATTTCTCTTTTTTCCTGTTCGAGAAAACTGGTCATAAACGCAAAACGATTAAGGTATTCAGGACGTAAAGAACGAACCGCCTGGTACAATTCGAATCCGTTCATCTCCGGCATTTTAATTTCTGTCAGCAAAAGATCATATTGTTTTACCTTAATCTTTTTTAAAGCACCATAGCCGCTATAAACAGCATCAATATCGCAGCTCATACTCGACATATGATTTGAAATGTCTGTACATATATGGGGGTCATCATCCACCACTAAAATAGAAAAAGGGATTGTGCAAAGGTCCTTGGATTTGTCAGCATGTGAATGAAAAGAAGATCGGGGCAGGGGAAATCTTATTTCAAATTTTGCTCCAGCTCCATGGGTGGTATCTACAGAAATAACTCCCCCCATTTTTTGAATCATTCCGTGGACAATTGATAAACCAAGGCCAGCACCTTTTTGTCCATGCCTGGTGGTAAAAAAAGGATCAAAGATTTTTGTAATTCGGTCACTGGGTATCCCGGGGCCATTATCCTCCACCAGCAAAACAGCGCTCCCCTTGTCAGTAAATGTCCTGATAATAATCAGGTCCCCCTTGCCGGACTCTTCTATTATATTAACGGCATTACGAACCAGATTTAATAATACCTGCTGAATTTCAATTACACCCGCCACAATCGACTTTATTGAAGAGTCAAGATCGAGAATCAATTCAATATTTCGTTTTTTTACTTCATTAATCCGAATGTCGACCAGATTCCTTATGACCTCGTTCAAATCTATGAGAGTACCTGTGAATGCGTCCCTTCCTGCAAATTCAGAAAGATTTTCCACAATTTTTCCGGCCCGCCTGGCATCATCGACTATTATCTTTGCTGCTTCCGCAGATTCCTCCACAAGTTCGGAATCCTCTTCAAGATGTTCGGCGCATCCTATGATGCTGGTTAATGGATTATTCAGCTCATGGGCAATTCCCGAAATAAAAAGTTTTAACGAACTCATTTTTTCTGATTGAATTCTCACCCTTAAAGTCTCTTCTTCCAGACGATTACGTTCTGTAACATCATCCATGATAAGAACTGTTCCCCTTGTTCCTCCCAGTGAACCTTTTAAGGCAGCAGCGTTTACATCAAACAGAAGGTCATCTTTTCCATTAATTTGTAAAATCATCTTCATTTTACCAAAATATATTTTCTCTTTTTCTCTTCCGTCTATTTTTTTCCATGATCGATCAGTCATATATATCCCAAACCCGGAAAGCCTTTTTCCCTTGATCGAAGCAACAGTTTTTCCAAGCTTGATTTTCATATCAGGATTTACAAACATAACCCGATCATTCTCATCAAGATAAATAATTCCCACAGACGCGGCATTAATAAGATTTTGATTAAACAGTTCCGTCTCACGCAATACCATTGCAATCTGACTGACTTCTCTTTCAAGACGATTTGAATACTCTTTTTCATGGGCTATCATCCGCTCACGAAGACGTACCTGGTCAGCTATATCGATAATCTCCATTGCCAAAAAAGCAACCTTGCCTGCTGAATTGAGAATAGGGCTCACAGAAAAAAGAAATAATTTGGGCTCATTTTTTCCCAGAGCAAGAACGACCTCTATACCCACCTTTTTTCCGGCTCCGGCATCTTTAACCGCCCTTTGAAGTTTTTTTTGAGTTTTACTAGAGTGCCCAAGCCAGACAGTATCACATATATACTGTTCTGCAATTTCACAATGGGTTATACGCATGGCATTTAAAAAAGGCTGATTACAGGAAATAACCCTTCCTTCCTTGTCACATTTGGCAACATATGCTCCCATGGAATCGATCCACTGCTGGGTTTCCCACTGCTCTTTTCTAATTTCAGCCTGAAGCCTTTTCTGCTCAGTTATACTTTTGCCTTCGGGAACAATGGCAATGATTTTTCCATTCACATCGCGCACCGGAGAAATTGAAAAAAGCATGGGAACCCATTTGCCATCCCTATTGATGATAAAATCCTCAATCACAGAACTCTCCCCTGCAAAAGCTTTTGTCATCATATCTTTTGTAAGGTAAATAGTCTCTTTGGAATGAGTACGCCAGGGGGAATCAAGAAAATCGATGCCGATGATCTTATCGTATGAGGTATTTATTTTTTTTAAGGCAGCCCTGTTTGCGTATAAAACTTTCCCCTTTAAATCTAAAATTCCCACCATTGTATCCATATGATCAAGGGTGTGAGCCAGAAGGTGTAAAAAATTTCGGGAACATTCCATGGGATTAAAATGCATTTTTTTAATTTTAGTCATCACTTGGGACCTCGGGAAATATGTATAAACAAGCAGCTTTAAAACAGCCAAATCGGACAAAACAGTACTACGGGAAAAAAGACAAATAGTCTTATTCTGATTTTTACTTTAAAGATAAAAACTATTTTCACCAATTATTTAAACTATTTATCATATTAATTTTTTTTTGGCACCCATGCTGCAATGTTCAATGCCATGATGAAACAAAATTACATTATAAATTTATTAAGACCAAATATAAATGTATCTTTTAAATTACAGAATTTCAGTATTTTAAAAAACGTTACTTTTATATTTAAATTATAAATTAATATTATGTAATTGTCATTTTAATTTTTAAAACAGCCTTAATGAAGGAGATAATTTCATGGCAACAACAGATAAGCAAAACGAAATTAATGAACTATTGGAAAAAAGACAGTACTGGTGGTGGGCGGAAAAAGCCCGTTCCCCCAGAATCGACTACCTGAGAAAGGCTGTATGGTCAAAAGCAACCAAAGGTGCTTCTTACCTTCCAGGGATCAAAATGGATGAATATGGCCCCGTATTATACGCCGAGGTATTTGAAAAACCAGAAGCAATCGCAGAACCATATGCCCTTTCATATGCCAAAGCCCTTGAAAATGTAAATGACAATATCCCTGTCTTTATTGTCGACGAATCAAGAATTATCGGGAACTGCGCATCAGCTCCCCATAAAATTTTCTGGGTTCCCATAGGATCTTATTCCCTGAATGAGGATTTCTTTAATGATAAAGATGATCTGGTGGAGACTGAATCCCGTGATGCTATAAAAAAAGGGCTTGACATAATAAAACCATGGACGCAGCAGACTCTTACAGAAAGGATACTCAGTAAAAGACAGATGATCATGGCCAGGACTTCCCAGACCTTTACAGGGGGGCCTCACCTTGAAAATACAGCTTACTGCACATCCCAGTTTGGTTATTATAAAAAAGGCTTTAATGCAATTATTGAAGAGATAGATGCTAATCTTGCAAAAGCTAATGATGTTCTGTACAAAGTTGGCGCCAAGCCTGAATTTAAGGATGAAGAATACTACTTGAAAAGAGTCGACTCCTGGAAAGCCATGAAACTGACCCTTGAATCTGTGATTCGGTATGCAAAAAGGCTTGCAAGGTTATCCAGGATCGTGGCTGAAAACTTTGAAACCGATCCTCAAAGGAAGGAGGAGCTTTTAGATATTGCTGAAAGGTGTGAATGGGTTCCTGCAAATCCACCGAGAAACTTTGCAGAGGCCCTGCAGTTTGAACATATTCAAACGCAATGTCGTAAAAGAGAAAAATCAGACGGTTCATGGCCATCACACCCTGACTGGTGGTTCTGGGAATGGTATGAACAGGATGTGGTTAAAGATAAAACCATTACCAGAGAAGATGCCATGGAGTATATGTGCGAATATCTTATTCGTGCATTTGAATACGGAAGCTGCCGTGACAGACAGTACCGTGAACTCATGACCGGAGATCCAGGGCCCTATGTCTGGACTCTTGGGGGAATGGGCCCCGATGGAGAATTAAAGTATAATGATCTTACTAATTTAATCCTCGAGGCAGCAAGACTTGTCAGAGTTGTCTCCCCAACTTTTGCGCTGAGATACAATAAGGAAATGCCTGCTGATATTTTAAAAAATGCCTTTGAATGTGTTCGTCACGGCCTTGGGTATCCCAACATAAGAAACGACCAGGTATTGATAAAGGCAAACATGTTCTGGAGCGGCACCCCTGAAAAAGAAGCCCGCACCTGGACTGCCCAGGCGTGTATCGTGCCGTGTCCTGAAACAAAAGACGGATGTATGCCTGCACGTTATTCATCAAGTTCAACATTAGGTTCAAAATGTGTTGAGCTTGCGCTCTGGAATGGGTTTAATCCTCTGTTTAGGATGCAGGTTGGACCCAAAACCGGGGATGTAAAAGAGATGACCTTTGAGGATCTGGTGGATGCAGTTGTTGAACAGTATAAGACAATGCACTGGGAAGCCTGCAAGATCAGAAATATGGCCCGCCTTGTTGAGGAAAAAATGGGACGGCCCCATCTTTCAGCCACATATGAACGGTGTGTTGACGAAGGAATCAATGCTTTTGAAAGACGGGAACATGGCAACAACTGGATCACAACATTTATCTGGATGGATGGAATGGATGCCATTGTAGCACTTAAAAAACTTGTTTATGATGAAAAGAAATATACCATGGAACAGGTTTTAGAGATGCTTACAGCTAACTGGGAAGGATATGAAAAAGAACGTATGGATTTTGTCAGAACTCCGAAGTGGGGAAATGATGATCCCTATGCTGACGAAATCATCGTAAAAATTCATGAAAGAATGCGTGATGAGGTTTGCCTTCCTGTTCAATGCTGGGGTTCAACCGCCAAAGGTGTTCCCATGGTACCTCAAAATATTGCAGCATACACAGTTGCTGGTGCACTTCTGGGAGCTTTGCCAAATGGACGGCGCATTGGAGATACATGTTATGATGGAGGATGTTCGCCTGGAGCAGGTCTGGACAAAAAAGGACCCACAGCAGTATTACAGTCTGTTGGAAAGCTTACCCATGAAAATATGTTCAGAGCGAATCTTTTAAATCAGAGGCTTTCACCTTCGCAGCTCATCGGGGACAAGGGCTTTGATGTATGGAAATCATATATTGAAACATGGTGTGACCTTGGAATTAATCATGTTCAATTCAACATGATCGACAACGAAACTCTGCTCAACGCCCAAAAAGAACCTGAAGACTATAACGAGCTTGTTGTACGGGTTGCCGGATACAGCGCATTATTTACCGGGCTCAATAAAAGAACCCAGGATACAATAATTGCACGTACTATTCAGGAAATATAAACTAAGGAACGGGGACGAAATAAGTTCGCAATTTTATAAGTTGAACGAAATAGCTTGTTTTTTGGCCCATCTACTTCGTTGCATCAAATATAGTATGCAACCTTTTAATGCGCCTTGTATATGGGCCAAAATCCTGCGCTATTTCTGCTCAACTTATTTCATCTCCGTTCCTGAATAAACAGCCTAAACAGAAATTTACAAATTACGTCAATCCGCATCAAATATGTATTTGCTGGAAGCTCGATTCTTTATTTTTTTTGGCACCCCTCACTCTTTAGCACAAATGAAAAAGATTACGCTCTTGTATAAATAATTAAGTTATGGTATTTACTTATTGTTAATTTAAACATTGATAAAAAAATATCTTGATATAGTTCTGATAATGTAATAACTTAAATACATTATTTTTTTATGCAGAAGGTGGTGCTAGTAAAATAAAGTAAAACAAATTACATTACCAACTGTTTTTTTAATCGTTTCATACATCACTATCTATTTTACGTAAGGAGCAAAAAAATGGCTAGACACGGAGATTGCAAACATTTTATTCCAGACACTGCAAATATGGCAGCATCAGAAGGTATGTGCATGGAAATGGCGGATGAGGATGGAATGCCTGCTATCGTTAACGTTTTTGAAGATATTAAGGGTTGCGAAAAATATGACGAAGCAACCCGAATTAAAACTGATACATCTGAGTTTACATGGGATAAGGACGTTCGTGCTGTACGCGGTTTTGAGGAAAAATAATTTATAACATACAACGGTTTTATTAGCCATGAAATGTTCAAAATGTAAATTTGAAGGTGGGAGAGAAGACTGGCATTTTATAGGAAATGCGAGTCTTACCGGCTTGTTAGCTACAAGGAAATGTCCTGATTGCGGACATATTGAAATCTCAAACGAGATGGAAGCTGACGAAGCCTATAAAGGCCCTCAACCATGGGGTCTGGACACGTTTAGAGGACGTGTGTTTAAGGGGAAGAAAAAACCCGTAACCGATGTATAAAAGAGGAGGAAGTTAATGAGTACTAAATGTGAACATTGTGACTATGAAGGTCCAAAAGAAACTTTTACTTATCTCTACAACATCAGATTGGACGATGGAGCAAGCTGGCACGAATGTCCCAAATGCCATGGATGGAATTTTCTTTCGGCAGCTGACGGTTCGAGCCAAAGTTTTGAGGAGACTGCACGGGGATATAAAATTCATTCCGATCTTGGAGTGGGTGTTAGTAAACCGATTTAAGTGCTACGGCATTTTAAATCAGGCCGAATTAAATATAAGTGCGTTTTAATCGCAATTTGAATTATATTGTATTGTTATCCGATATAATTACTTTAAACATCATTATTTAATATTTAGGAGAAAAAAAATGGCCAAAGATAAATACGAAGGCGAGAAATGGTTCTTCCCCTTTGAAGATGATCCGGAGAACGGAGACCTTGTGGAAAGAGTACTTGATGCGCGCTGCGCTTACTGGAAATCAACTCCAATGAAAAAAAGCGATGTACCCCCTGGAGTTAAAATAGGTTCCCCAGTTAAATAGTATCCACTATTTTCTCGTACAAACACTAAATAATATATGGATTTTCTTTTATAGAACATTATTCTATATATTATTATAGGCAAAGAACTGCAGCCTTGCCGGAAAATTAATTCCGGCAAGGCTGCATGCTTGATATCTATATTGTCAGATAATAACACAACCAAAGTAACCTTATGACTATACTTCCTGATACAGTATTAGATGCTTTAGCTGAACCTGCTTCTGTTACCATGGTTGCCACAGTTGATGGTCAGGGGAAGCCCAATACAGTGGTGATATCAACCATTGCTGTTATTGATCTTGAAACCCTGGCTTTTGCCGATGCATGCCTCGGCAAAACCAAGGCGAATTTGAGGGAGACGGGAAAACTTACAGTAACAGTTGCAACAACGCAAGGCACAGCTCACCAGATACAATGTACATTTATCCACTTTGACACTAAAACACCTTTATTTGATACATGGCATGATGCCGTCTGGAATCGAATGAGCATACAAATCAAAGGTGTAGCAATTGCCAAAGTTGAAAGTGTCTCCGCCGCAGATTTATAGTCCATTATTAAAAGAATAAAAAAAAAGATAAAAACAGATGAAAATCCCAGATGATGTTAGAGAAATCCTCAAGGATTCAGCAACCGTCAAGATGATCAGCACAGTCAATACCCACCTCGATATCGGCTTGGAAAGGGTAAAGTATGTGGAAATACTTGATGATAACATTATCCTTCTTCCATATTTTAACGAGAAGAATAATACTCTAAAAAATATTCAACAAAACAGCGCTATCTCCCTGGCAGTATTACGTCCTCCCATTATTGCTTTTAAGCTAAACGGGACTTTAAAGGAGATTGACAAAGCAGAAAAATATTTGAAATATTTTAATGAGACCCAGGCAGATCAAACAATATCTGGAGTTATAAAAATCAAAATTTTTGAAATTCATGCATTAACAATGGCTATTTCAGGTGATAAAATTGCCTGATTATGCACTGTTTTCATATACGGAATCCCCTCTTTCTTCCACCGTGAATGACTTACTTTTCTGGAGGTAAAAATGGTTGAGAAATGTCTTATTACAAATGTGCAGCGATATTCAATCAACGATGGACCAGGGATACGAACCCTCGTTGTTACCATGGGCTGTAATCTCAAATGTCTCTGGTGTCATAATCCTGAAACCATCAGCGGAAAAAATGAACTATACTGGAGAACAACACTTTGTGTGCAGTGTGGTCTGTGCATAGAGGCTTGTCCCCAGGAGGCCATATTGCCGCCAATACCTGTGGAAGAAGCAAGGGAAGAAGGGAGTGCGTATCACAAAATAGACAGAACCAAATGTGATCTCTGCATGAAGTGTGTTGACGTGTGTATTTATGATGCCCTTGCCCCGGCAGGAAATTACTTAACTTCTGATGAAGTACTCGATGAAGTTGAAAGGGATAAGCCATTTTATAAAAATTCCGGGGGCGGAATGACCATAGGTGGAGGAGAACCCACAACCCATATAAATTTCTTGATGGAGCTTCTGGTTAAAGGAAAGGAAAAAGGCCTTCATATCTGTCTTGATACCAACGGTATTTCATCCTGGAGTTCATATGAAAAAACTATTCCATATGTTGATCTTTATTTAATAGATTTTAAAAATATGGATACAAAAAAGCATGCCAAAGCAACTGGGGCAGGAAATGAAAAAATCCTTGAAAATGTAAGGAAACTTTCTGAAAAAGGATGCAAGATCAGGGGGAGAGTTCCTGTTGTATATGATTTCAACGATAATGATGAAAATTTTGAGCAGCTTGCAGAATTTATTAACAGTCTTCCTAATCCCGTAGAAGGGATTGACCTTCTCCCCTTTCATAACTGGTGCCAGAATAAATACAGATGGCTTGGGTTAGACTGGTCCCTGGAAGATGAAGAGAGCATGGATCCAATGGAAGTAGAAGGGTTTCAGGAGATCCTTGCTTCCCGCGGCATTGTCTGCACCATAGGCGGATGATTTAAAGCCGAGTACCCTCCCCATTTCATGGGAAAAGGCATTATCCGTTTTTTAAACGCTAAACAATTTGTAACTATTGAGTTGTGCTGATTACAGACATGCAACTTTCTACCTGGACATTACTGAGTTTTTTTATGTTTTAATCAGGTTATGCCTGAAGCCATAAATGTTAACTGAATAGTTACAATAATTTTCAATTATAATTTTTGGACTTGGTTTTATCTTGGCCACTTACGATGGAGTTGTTAGTATTGAAAAAACAGGCTGTATTTTTATTTACAATACTCACCCCTAATTTCTCATAGTCCAAAATGGCCGAAATTAAAACAAATCCCTAATTTTTACATGTTTTAACGGAGAAAAACAGCATGGCTCAGGACACATCATTATCAGATATTCTCATCCCGGAAAAAGACCCCCATTATTTTTTGTCGACGGAAATTTCATCCAATCTTAACAGGTTTAACACATTATCCGAAGAATTTCCCACCAACCTTCTTGTTGTTGGTAAACAGGGCTGCGGGAAGTCTACACTTGTAAAACAATTCGCAGCACGACACAACCGGCCCCTTGCAACTTTTCAGGTGGGGATCCTTTCCGAACCAGGCCAGCTTTTTGGGGAACTTCGATTAAAAGATGGAGAAACATATTACCAGCAGTTTCTTTTTCCCCAGGCCATAGCCACACCAAACTGCGTAATCCATTTAGAAGAAATAAACCGGCCGGAACATCCCAAGGCTTTGAACATGCTATTTTCCATTTTAAGTGATGACCGCCAGGCATGGCTTGACGATTTGGGTAATGTTGAAGTCGCAGATGGAGTTATCTTTTTTGCAACCCTTAATGAGGGCGAGGAATTTAGCGGCACTGAAATGCTTGACGCTGCTCTAAAAGACAGATTTTATGTAGTCTCCATGGACTACCTTCCCCTTAGCGTTGAAAAGAGGGTGTTAATGCTCAAAACAGGTATTCCTGAGGAAAAAGCTCAAAAAATTGTCTCCATTTTAAATAATTTAAGGTATAACGCAAAAATGCCTATTTCCGTATCCACAAGACACAGCCTAATGATAGCAAGACTTGTGAAAGCAGGAGCAAGTATAAGGGAAGCTTTGATTTTCAGCTTGCAGATGAGCAAGGAAGCTCTTGAGGCAATTCTGCTTTCTGTTCAAGTGGAAATGGATGAGACAAAGGTGCCTGAATATGCCTATGAATTATATTAATCGGCTGGATATATATTGCCAGCAGACTCTGGACAACATATGGAATAAACCGAGCTGGGTTTTTAAGGGAAATTCAAGTTACTGGAGAATGACCCAGGCCGGCTATGAATCAGCAGAGCTTGCAGGTGTCCTTAAATCTCTCAACACAGTTATCGGTCATGTTGGAATGAATGTGGGACGGGTAACCTGGTCTGGCCAGGTATCTGCGGAAATCGACAAGGAATCCCTTGTCCTTCCAGCTGAATTTATATTAGGAGATTACCCTGTTCCCCCCGGTAAAATGGATGTACTTATTGGAGTCTCCATACACGAAGCACTTCGCCAGAGCGAATGGAGCGGTTTTGTATGGAAAGAGATGCTTAAAAAAGATCAAAGTTTCAGCAAAGTTTCAAATTATTTAAAAAAAGATATTCTATGGAAATTTTTTTCTGTTGCTGAAAACATATATCTTGATAAAAAAGCTTCCATGAATATTTTAGGGGAATATACTAAAAAAGCCCGCATCGCGTTGATCCCTGGAATGTTAAGGGACCCCGCAAAAATTCCCACAGCATGGCATCTGTTCGATCTTTGGGAGCAGATTGCCCTTGACCAAATTACATATTTAAACCTGAATAAATTGTATGATGGGCCCTTGAATATCCTGCAAAAAGAGGTGGATACCATTGCATCGATTGCTCACAACAAACAATCTGTGACAGTAAGATGTAGTATGAGGGCGGATACCTATCTGGATATCTTTAAAAAAATCGAAGAATTTATGCCAGAGTGGGAAAAAGAGCCCGTGGCTTTTTTTTCACGGGGTCCTGGAACAAAGGATATCAAGAAGAAAAAAAGAAAAAAAGATGAGGATACAAGATCATACACGGCCATTAGTACAGATATGTGGGAGGATATTAATCTTGAGCTTGCCAGGGATACTACAGATCTAACCCCCTTAATACAGTTAGCCTGTAATAATGACGAAAAAGTTTTGCGTACATCACTCACTGACTTCACTGTACCTGCCAATGCGTATACGGACAGACGACTGGTCCAAAGGCTGAAAAATGTTTTTCAATATTATTCTCAAAGAATAAAAAAAGTCAATCGTGGTCTTGAAAGCGGGAAAATAGACAGAAGGAGGCTGTACCGTGCTCCCATTGATGGGAGATGTTTTAAGATTGAACAAAAGCTGGCTGAATTTGCATGGAATTTTACAGTTGTTGTTGATGCATCCATGTCCATGGCAGGATTTAAATGGAAAGTTGTTGAAAATACCATGAGCTCACTTCGTAAAGCTCTGGAAGGGTACAGAAATAATCTCAGGGTATTTGGGTATTTTGAATGGGATGGTGTCTGTTTGATATCTGAACTTTTAAGACATAACATTCTCTACTCCATTGCCCCCACAGGGAGAACCCCGTCCGGCCAGGCTATTATTGCAGCGGCTTTATTAATGCCCACGGACACAAGTAAGCCCAAGTATATCCTCCATATCACAGATGGTGAATCAAATGCAGGGGCTGACGTTCAGTATGCCATTGATTTTTGCAAAAAAGAAAAAATAGATATGATAACATTGGGATGCAGTTATAAAGAAAAAGAAAAAATGGTCAAGCAATATGGAAAACAGGTACAGTTTCTTGACTCCATTGAAGAACTGCCAAAGGCTATTGAACGACTGTTTCAAAGGATTTTAAAATATTAACCATGGAGACCAATAATGGATAATAAAAACCTTTTAACGCCACCTGAGCTGGATCCATTTTTTTATGTTCAGGAAGAGACCTCTGATATACTTAAAAGCCTGGAAAAATTATCTAACACACATCCGGTCAATGTATTAATGACAGGACGTCAGGGTTGTGGAAAATCGTCTTTAATACGCCAGTTTGCAGCTTATTTTAAAAGACCCCTTGCTGTTTTTCAGATTGGGCAACTTTCCGAGCCAGGGCAGTTATTTGGAGAGCATGGATTAAAATGCGGGGAAACATTTTATCAGGAATTCTTGTTCCCCAAAGCCATATCAACTCCGGGATGTGTTATCCATTTAGAAGAGATAAACAGACCTGAGCATCCCAAGGCACTGAACGAACTTTTTTCGGTTCTTTCCGAAGACAGATCAATATGGGTGGATCAACTGGGTCAGGTAAAAGTAGCTGAGAATGTTGTTTTTTTCGCCAGCATGAATGAAGGAGAAGAATTCACAGGAACAGACGCCTTAGATGTTGCATTACGGGACAGATTCTATATAATCCCTGTTGATTATCTCCCCCATGAGATTGAAAAGCAGGTATTAATAAATAAAACCAACATTAATGAAAAAGATTCTGAGCTGGTTTTAAAAGTATTGGGGCACTTAAGAAGTGATCCTCAAATAGACTCAACAATCTCTGTGCGCCACAGCCTGATGATATCCGAACTCATGGGTGCAGGAGCAGGATTAAAGGAATCGATAATTTACAGCCTTTCCATATCCCGTGATATTCTTGAAAGTATACTCTTGTCCCTCCATGTTGAAACACAGGATCATGAAATTAAATCGAATCAGTATAAACGATTTGTATAAGCTGGGAATGAAAATAAAAAAATCCCCTGTGGTTTCCCTGTGTAATAGGGCAACCACAGGGGATTGCTCTCCCTACGAGCAGGCTTCATCGAAAAATTATGAATTAAATCCCCGAACTTTCAAGCTCCTCATCTAAACGGCCACGCCAGCACAGTGGATCTTCTTCTAAAATATTATTTTTTAAAAAATAGGCATTTTTTCTACACCCACCGCATATATATCGGTAATTACATTTACCACATCTTCCTTCAAGATTTTCACGGTTCCTTATATCTTTAAGTATCTTTGATGTTTGCCAGATATGCGACAGGGGGGTCTCCTTAAGATTACCAAGCTTCCCTTCCCCGTATCGTCCACACAACCTGAGTTCTCCTGTTGATGAAACAAACAGTGAATAGATTCCTGTGAAGCATCCCACACAAAAATCATAAAACCCTGAACCAAGATCAGCATTTGTGCAAATTTTCTGTGAGCCTTTATCCTCAGAAATAATATATCTGTTCTCAAAGCCTATGGAGGAAACCCCAAGGTCAGCCTGTTTTTTAAAAAGAAGCCTCTGCATATCACGTCGATTTCTTCTGGTCAGTGCAAGATTCTCCATCCCCTTTCCCCGGCCCCCTGGAAAAAATTCCTGAACATGCAAGGTCGAGTCAAGCTTTTTTGTCTTATCAATTATATCTGAAAGCTGCGAGTAATTTGCCATGGAAATAGTAAATGAAATACGGACAGTTATCCCTGCAAGTTTTAAATATTTTACAGCGGCAAGGGCCCGGTCATAACTACCTTCACCCCTGTTGAAATCATGGGTAACAGGATCCAGACCATCAATGCTGATCATCATCTGCTTAACACCTGCGGCTGCAATTTTTTTGGCAAGGTTTTCATCAATAAGATAGCCATTTGAAACAATCCCAATACTTCTAAAACGGCCTGAAGCATATGATGCAAGTTCCAGAATATCATCCCGTACCAAAGGTTCACCCCCACCAAATGAAAGGTGCATGACTTCAGCTTCAGCAAGATTGTCAATAACAATTCTTGCCTCCTTTGTGGTTAGCTCACCTTTGGCGGGCTCACCTGCGGCGGCTCCGCACAACTTACACCTAAGATTGCAGGCCTGGGTAACGCTGAGCCCGGCAATTAACGGGACAGGTCTTTTTACTGCTTCATAGTATTTTTTTTTGGTTTTTTCTAAGAAATTCATCTTAATAAATTATCCCTCAGTACCGCCTCTAACTGCATAGGTAAAAGATCTATGGAATCTATCAAAATGGCCCTGTCATGATATTGCTTTTCAAGAAGATCTCTTGTTTTTTCTTCAAAATACGTCCCAATGGTTACAACGTCCACACCTTGCTTATCACAAAATTCAAGGCTTTTTTGAACACTTAAGCCGCAGTTGGGTTCACCATCTGTAATATGTACAATGAGCCTTTTTTTATCTTTGGGCATTATTGAGGCTGTTGCTATAATAGCCTGGCCAGTAGGTGTCCTTCCCCCCGGACGTACAGTGTAAAGCCTGTTGCCGTATACAAGAGCATTAACTTCACAGATTCCTCCCCTCTCATAGTAGCAAAGGAGGTCCAGTCTGTTCCCTGTACCTTTTACAGCTTCAAAGAGTGAAAGAAAAATTTTTTCAGTTTTGGTCCACTCTTTTCCACCCCCCGGCAACCCACCGGTCATTGACGCGGAACCATCAACCAAAATTGCTATATTTCTTGTATTATCATGGGTCAAATATTCTTTTTTCTTAAAAATTTTTCCATCCAAAGAATATCTGTGAAGACGTCTCCCATCTACTTTTCCCAATAATTGAGCACGATTATAAAAATAACGCCTGCTTCTGTGGGATCGCTGTACCCTAAAAATCTTTTTTAAACGTGCAACCAGTGCTTCATCAGCCGCTATCCTGCAGGGGATTGTTGCCCTGCCGTAAACAGTATCCATAATCCGCCACTGCTCTTCTTCCCCGGCAACATCTGCAACCTCCTGATTTATACTCTTTTCATCCATCTCCTCCATAATATCATTTACTCTTTGCATAAGAGCCTGGTTTTCCCTCTCTGTAAAACGCCTTGCATCTGCATTTTCCTCCGACTCCATATCCATTGCAGGGTCATCACAGGAATCTCCTTCATCTCCAGAAAAATCTTCTCCAAGCCCGGAAGCATCTGATAAAGAGTCCTCATCTACCCAGGTCTCAGCTCTTTTCAAAATTTCATTCCAGAGATTCAAATAAATATTTGCCCTTAAAAAAGATCTTTTTGAAATCGAACTTTCACTAAGCAAAGCTTTAATTGCATCCCTTGTATCAAGGCAAATTTGAAACAGGTCATAATACGCAAGGTTCATGTTCACGGCAAGTTTATCAAAAAAAATGTAATCTGCAAGTATATGAAGAAATGCATGAATGGTCGGTTTATCCGTATTTGATTTAAAGGGGGGTCTCACATAAGGCCAACACCTGGAAAGGTAATATTTCCAGACAGTATCTTCGGCAAGTTCCTTTGTAAAAATATCCTCTCCAATACTGATCAGCAGATCCAGAAGGTATTTATAACCTTCTGAAATTTCACCCACCTTTTTTTTAACATTTATATAAACAATATCAGAAAGAATTTTACAGTGAAAAGCCTCCCTTGCTGTAATCCCGACAAGAATATCCATTTTCCCCGGGGGAACAGGGTATTCCCCTTTTGCGAGGTTAATATCAATTCCTATCAGTAAAGGATTAGGTGTGGAAGAGGTTCTCCATTCAATCGGTTTTAAATTGGTGGCTATATGTCTTCCAACTTTTCGCAGGGCATAAAGAACCCTGACAAGCTCTTGGGATTCGACAGCCGATATATTTTTTCTCCAATATTCTGAATGTCCAAAATTTAAATTATTTCTGGAAGCCATTTGAATCCTCATAAATAATTTTAAAACAAAATTTGGGCTTAATTTCAGCAATAGACTGAGCTATAATAAAATTTAAAAACCTCTGAAACTCGCTGCGCTCAAACAACCAGAGGTTTTTAAATTTCACCATAACTCAGTCCCGGCGTCTGATGGCCAAAGTTAGCCCCCCCCCCCAAAAAAAAATAAAAAAATAAAAAAGTTATTGGGGCCAACCCTCAAAAGTCCTGTCCGGAAAATCAAAAATCTTTGAAAACCTTTGCCGGGAATCTTTCCTTACTTCTTCGGCCTCTTCCTGACTTATTTTTTCCGACCTGATCCACTGCTCAAGTAGTCTTCCTCCGGGGAGCCACATCTGTACTGTCTCCCTGTCGAATATCCAGGCCTTGAGCCTTTCACCGGTTTCGGCTATTTTCTCCCAAACCTGCTCTCTGTCCCTTACGTCACAATAGATTGACATTACACATTCTTCCATGCCGAGATTTACAAGGGGCTTTCTGTCATATTTAAAGCAGGGTATTATTCCTGAATCAACATGGGGATCCAGACTTTTCCCAATCTTATCAAGCTTATTTCTGGAACCAAATAAAATCCACTTGCCCCAGTAATCAAGGTATCCCTGATTTGTTAATGGCTTTTTTTTATATGCAATATAACTATATTCCTCGTATATTTGAGGATGATATCCAAATATAAAATGAGTCTGAGGCTGATCTATAATCATTGTTAATATCCATTATTTTTCAGCAGTGACCGGTTAGAATCTTGCGTGAGGGAGTTTAATTGTTTTTGTAGCGTATTTAATAAATTTATTCGCAATAGCGGAAAAAACAATTAAACTTTCCGTATTTTCTTTCTTGCAATTTTCTACCGGACACTGCTAATTATTTTTAGCATACTTTTTTAATAT
>CAZNFB010000005.1:16043-33326 GCA_964572105.1 uncultured Desulfobacteraceae bacterium | reverse complement strand
AGGCAGGCGCCTCAACACTTAAAATTGCGAACTTATTTCGTCCCCGTTCCTTAGCTTTTATGCCAAATTTTTATTTCCCCGTCGGCAACCACTTCATCTTCCCGGGTAATAATACCTTTTATAATGCCGAAATCACCGTAGCGCGCCTGTTTGAATACTGAAATATTCAGCCTGTCTCCAACTTTTGATTGCCCGGAGATCGTTAATTTTTTGGCCCCGAGCAGAAGACCTTCATGGGAACAAGAAGTCCTCCCGGCGTTTATGAAACCGTTAAACGCTGCGATGGCCTGGGCCATCATCTCCAGATAAACAGTTTCATCGACAACCCCGTCCGAGCCGATAAAGGGCATATCCTCTGCGATGGTTACGGAAACCTCGGCAGTACGTTCTCCAATCATGAGGATATTATCGACCACCCGCATGGGCGGTTTTTGCGGAATAAGACCATTAACCGGGCATGGCAGACTTACAATCTCATCTGTCTTATCTATATTTTTCCAGCAGAGAGGGTCAGACGCAAGATAATCCCCGGTCATTTGAAAGGCAGCTCCCCGACAGCCGTAGCATGTGTCGGCCTTTTCGCATACACCGCACGGGCCCTTGATTGTTTGTTTATAATTTTTCAGATTTTTCAGTACTTCACTATCTTTGATGATATCGGCCAGTCTTTTTTTTCTGATGCTGCCTATCGGAATGTTAATCCCTACACAGGGCATAACATCGCCTCTGGATGTAACAAGGCAGGAAAATTGATGCCGCATACATCTGTTCCCCATCAGGGGCGGTTGCGGGTCCCAGATATATCCATACTCTTTCCGGTCTATTTCCGAAATCAAGTAAAATATATCTTTTAATTTTTCAGGGCGGACATTCAGCCACTCATTTGTCAAAGCATTTTCCTGGGGTGTTATGATCTCAAAGTAGGGGGCAATATTACGGCCCCGCAGCCAGCGCCAAAGTTTCGGGATTTCATCGAGATTCTGTCTGCAGATGATTGTGCTGACAGCCAGGAAGGCCTGTTTTGATGGATATCCGGCCTGCCTGAGATTGCTGAAAGCTTTTTGGATAACCTTAAATGAACCCTTTTGGCCGGTAAGCACATCCTGAAGCTTTTCATCAAAGGTATTCATCTTTAACACAACCCTGACCCGGTTTTTGTATAATTCTTCCGCAAAATTTTCAGTAATCATCGATCCGTTGGTAAAGATCTCAACCTCCATAGCATGATTCCTGATAAACCGGATAATTGTCAAAATATTAGGATGAATCGCGGGCTCTCCGCCCAGCAGAATAATTTTTTCGGCACCCAGATCCCTGGCCTGCAGAATGACGTCCTTGATCTCATCCAGTGACAATTCGTTTTCAGGGGCCTCCTTGTTCGGCACATAACAATAAGGACATCGAAAATTGCATTTAAGAGTCACTTCTATTTCCATGGAGAGGAGGCGGCCGCTTTTAACAGCTTTTTCAATATTCTCCATTTTGAATTCAAAATTATGAATCTGGCTGGAACAACTCATTGAATATTCTTATCTCCTGTCAATAAAACGGATGTGTTTTCTTGATCCAGCCCGTTTAATATGCGTTTTGGCGGTTTTTTCATCTGTAATAATCACAACCGGTTTTACACGCAACCTGGCTCTGAGTTTTTTTTCTATTATTTGCGTGGTACAATTTTTATCATTTACAACAGCATGAATTGTTAGCTCGTCCGAAAGTGTATCTTTCGCGGTAACTATCATATAATAATCCGAGATCTCTTCTATTTCATCTAAAACCGAATATACCGATTGAGGATAAAATGTAGTTCCTTTTAATTTAATCATCTGTTTTTTTCGGCCGAGAATCGGACCCAATCGGGGCGTAAATCTGCCGCATTGGCACGGTTCATCTATCAAGAAACTGATGTCACCTGTTTTATAACGAACCAGCGGCATTCCCTCAACCGAGAGTGGCGTGATAACAACCTCTCCGGTTATGCCGGATGGGAGCGGATTGCCATGTTCATCGACTATCTCCGCAATCGCCAGGTCAGGATGCAGGTGTCCTCCCTCTTGTTGCTCACATTCACAAAAGGTAGTGACGGTTTCAGTAGAAGCATAAGTGGAAAAGAGATTTGCATTCCAGATATTTGTTAAGTCTTTTCCTGTTTTTAATAGCTTCATAGCCATATTCCGAACAGGTTCACCTATGCAGACAAGGCTGGTAATCCCGATTTTTCGAGGATCAGTTCCTGCATCCGCAATATACAGACCTAATTTTATCAAAAAGGACGGAACCCCTACAATAATGGTCGGCCGCATCAGCTTGATAATTTCAGCCTGACTCTCCAGGCTGTTCTGGCCGTTTCTCACTGCTGCGGCGCCGATGCTTCGTACCCCCAGGAAATAAGCGAGTCCCGCAATAAAACATCTATCCAGAGTGCAGGTTAAAAGTACTTTATCCTTATCAGTTATACCGCATCCGGCCAAAGATTTTTTTTCATTATACGCCAGCCGATCAAGATCCTCACCTGTGTACATCATTTTCAAAGGAAGACCGGTTGTTCCAGAGGTCATAACCATATCAACTATTTTATCACCGGCAACCGCCAGAAAATCTTCATTGCACCGGCTGATATCCGCTTTTTCCGTAAACGGAAGCTCATGTAACCTGTTTAAGGAAAAATTGTCAAAAACAAACCCTTTAAATCGTTTTCTGTAATATGGGGAATGTTTTTTACAGTAAACAAGATGCCGCCGCAGAATCTTTTCCTGCAGTTTTTTGATAACACCCAGTGAAGAGAATCCTATGTCATGATATCCGAACAATTCATCAGTCATTATTTCTCTACGCTGATCATCTCTTCGGCAAGAATATTCCGAACGAGATTTTTGAATTTAAACGGTGTTAAGTCTTTGTAATCATCCCACATTAAAGCTTTGAGCTTACGAATTCTGATTCTGCCCGGCCTGATTAAGAGCGAACCTTTTAAGGGTATTTTTTCGTTCCCTGTAATGCAAACAGGAACCAGAGGGCGCCTGGTTTGAAGCGCTATGCGAAACATGGCCCCGTGAAACTGGCCCATGTTTTTACCGCCGGACCTGGTGCCTTCAGGAAAGGCAACAATGGAAACCCTCTGTTCCAAGAGCGTTGAAACCCTGGATGAGAATTCTTCAAAGGTCATCTCGTTAACGCTCAGGTACCCGGACCATTTAGCGAATATTCCCAAAACTGGTATACGAAACGGCCACTTGTTAACTACCTGCACTATTTCAAAAGGGAGCAGGGACATTAGAAAAGGATCTGAGATTGACCTGTGATTACAAATGTAAATACACGGAACAATACTTTGATCTTGATCAACATCTTCGCATATTATCCGTACAAACGGGAATGGCAGCACTTTGATTACAATGGCTCCGTACCATTTTATCGCCCGGCGAAACCGTTCCATTGTGCTGCGGTGGGATAAAAACAAGGCCTGCATTACAACTATTATGGAAAAAAATGAAATGCAGCTAACGGTACATAAGAGGAATAATATATAAAATTGAGTGTTTAGCATGAGAAGCGTTATAAAATTTATCATAACCGGATATAGGCTTTAAAATAAAGAGTAATTCCTTCCAGATTTCATAATTTTGTCACTGCCACAATTTGGGCAGATAATTTTTTGATAACATGTCATGTAAATGATATATTCATAATATAATATTTATTCAACAAATTACATGTTTACCCCATTACCCGGTTGTTATTTGGCATATATAAAATTATGTTTTGGCGGAGAGGGTGGGATTCGAACCCACGATCCCGTTTTTCACAGGATACCGCTTTTCGAGAGCGGGGCCTTCAGCCGCTCGGCCACCTCTCCGGGTATGACCATCTTTATTCCAGCTTTAAATAATATATTTTTAGGTGATTAGTCAATAATTTAACTTGATAATTATTATGTTTTATAATATTTCATCTTCGATGACTTATTAAAAATTTGAAGTTGGTTAATAGCTTTGACCATTAGATGTCAGAACTGAGGTATGATAAAATTTGAAAACCTCTGGTTGTTTAAGCGCAGCAATTTTCAGACGTTTTTAAATTTTATTACACCTTAGGAACGAGGACGAAATAACTTGGTATTTTAAGCGTCGATCCATCCTGCCTGACTGCGTTACAAAAGCGTAGCAATATCTTGATATTCCTACACTTTCGCGCCTTGCCAGGCAGGCGCCTCAACACTTAAAATTGCGAACTTATTTCGTCCCCGTTCCTTAGGAAACGAAATAGCTTGTCTTTTGGCCCATCTACTTCGTTCAACTTATTTCATCTCCGTTCCTTAGTAGATTGCTGAAATTATAACTAAGCCCGAATTTTATATTTTTTGCTGTGCAAAAAAAATATGAAAGGGAGACAGTTTAAAAGGAAGTATTATTATGGCGAATATTTTACCATTTAAAGGAATCAAGTATAACCAGAATATCATTGGGGATATATCAAAAGTTGCAACCCCTCCTTATGATGTTATATCAAAAGAGGAACAGGAAAAATTTTTAAACCGAAATCCGAATAATATTATCAGATTAATACTCGGCAGTGCAAAAGATAAAAACCCGGGTGAGTTTCATACAAACGCTGCTGAATATTTCAGCAAATGGTGTGCAGAAGATATTCTTGTTCAGGATGCTCTCCCCGCGCTTTATCAGACAACAATCGAATACTCAGTCAATAACAAAAAAATGATCCGTTCTGGAATCATAGCCCTGGCAAAGCTTGAATCTTTTGATAAAGGGGTTATCCTTCCCCATGAGCAGACATTTTCCAAGATAAAATCAGAAAGGCTCGATCTTTTAAAAAAATGCCATGCTAATTTCAGCTCGATATTCTCAATATATTCAGACCCTGAAAATTTAATTCAGCAAAAGATTAAAGAATCGGTTGGTGACAGCCTGCCTGATATTGATTTTGTTGATGACAGCGGGCACAGGCAGAAGTTATGGAGTGTAACCGATCCTTTGGTTCATGGGTATGTTTCTGCTGCCATGAAAAAGAAGACTGTTTTCATTGCTGATGGCCATCATCGTTATGAAACTGCTTTAAATTACAGGGACCTGGTTGCCAAAAACAATCCTTCTTTCGACTCTGATCACCCTGCCAATTTTATAATGATGTACCTTTGCGGCATGGAAGATCCCGGTCTTTCAATACTTCCAGCCCACCGGATACTCACCGGAATAGACTCATCTACTTTAAATGGCCTTATTGAAAAATGCAGGGAGTTTTTTGATGTAACATCAATTCCGGTGGCTGATAACTCCATTGATAAAGGTGTGGATAAGCTGGTTTCAGCCCTTAGGGAGAACGCTGCCTGTAATATAATAGGAGTCTGCGTTAAAGATATAGAAAAAATATATCTGATGAAATTAAAACCCGGGGTCATGGATAAAAAATATGAAAATGAACTTTCAGTTGCCATAAGAAATCTTGATGTAACTGTCTTGTCCAGGCTTATTTTCAAGGATATACTCGATTTTAATCAAAGTATGCTTGATGATGAAAACCTTTTTTCATATACAACAGATGAATCAGAAGCTGTAAAAAAGGTTTTGTCAGGAAGAAGTGACATTGCTTTTATACTTAATTCCACGAAAGTTGACCAGGTCAGAAGGATTGCAAAAGAAGGGGAAGTAATGCCCAGAAAATCAACCTATTTTTACCCCAAGGTAATTACAGGGCAGGTTATGAACGACTTAAAGAGCGTATAGAATTTGACAATTTATAGCAAAATTTGAGATGGGAGCCGCCTGCGAGGCAACTCCCTCTCCACTTGTCATACCTGAGATCTAAGGCGGTTTTTGTCCGCAACCCAAGTCAAGGCGTATCGCAATGGAAAACAAAGGTAAAATACAATTCGGACATCCACCACCGCATTTAATTGCATGAATTTGTCCTTATACCAAACCATATTCACGGAATTATTGAAATAACCACCGTAGGGGCGGATTCCATATCCGCCCTGTATCTTTGGCGGATTCCATATCCGCCCAGGGCAGAAATAGATTCTGCCCCTACCCCGGCCAAACTCATTGTATTTACAGATATCAAGTTGATCATCTACAAAATTTGTAGCTAAATTTTCATTATAATTTTCTTATTTTTTATGACAGGGTTTCAGGAGTAAGGTACTAAGATACTTTGCAAAACGTATTTATTGTGGTGCCAGTTGCTGCGCTGTTCTTTCTATTATCTGGCTCTGAAGTTTGTTTTCCAGGTCAACATAATAAGCAGCAAAACCTGCAACTCTCACCACAAGGTCACCATACTCCTCAGGTTTTTCCTGGGCCTCTAAAAGAGTTTCTTTATCAAGAACGTTAAATTGAATATGGTGAATACCCAAATCGACAAATGAACGGAGATAGGCAATAAAAGAATCTTTATGTTCATCTGTTAAATAAAGGGGCTGAATTTTCTGATTGAGACAGTGGGTGCAGGTTTTTGAATGATCCACCTTACTAACAGAACTGAGAACAGCTGTGGGCCCTTTTTTATCGGTACCTACAATGGGAGAAATCGTACCATCATTAAAAATCTCTCCATCTTTTCTGCCGTCTGCAGTTGCTCCTGTTAATCCACTAAAGGAATAATATGTAGCTCCCCCTGTGCCGTCTTCCATAAATATTCCACCATAAATATTTTTAAAGCTGCGGACTACCTGTGAGGTTCTCAATGCAATATCTCTTGCTATGAAATCTACGTAATCGTCATCATTGCCGAATTTTGGAACCTTAGTGAGACATATATTTCTTAAATCCTCATATCCTTCCCAATTATTTTCCATGGCCTTAAGCAGATCAGCCATGGAAATGGATTTATCATCGAAAACCAGTTTTTTTATAACAGCCAGTGAATTAGCCAAAACTGTCTGCCCCGTTGGCTGAAAAACAGAATCAGCATAATATTTATATTCTCTGCAATCGGTTCCGTTTTCTATGCACCCGTCTAACATGGCCGATAAAAACGGCTGGGGCATCCATTCTTCCTCAAGGGCATCGACTATATTCCATATTGTAAAAAGTTTTTCCAGGAAAAATCTGATCTGAGTTAAATATGCTTCAACCAGGTCTTCAAAGCTGGAAAAGGTCAGAGGATCAGGGGTTTTTTCACCCACCTGTACCCCCTTTAAAAATTTATGTTCTTTCCCCTGATTAAGCGCGTATTCCAGACATTTCGGCAAAGAGAAAAATCCACCTAACTGTCTGTTTACCATGGCTTTGCCGGGAATAGCCCATTTCATGCAGCTTTGATTTGCCCAGTCCCTGGCATCTTCAACGGGAATCCCCACATTTGTAAGATAAGGGACCATCATTTCATCATTAAAGAAAGCTAATATTCCGTTTGAAAAAGGATCTTTAAGCACTTCAACAATCTTGTTATAGAACTTTTCTGGTGTATTTTTGTGAAGTCTTACGGCCACGGCCGGCTCAACAAATCCAATGGTCTTTATGGCATTGAGAATAATATATGTTAGATCATTGGTCGCATCCTCACCTAAAGGGGTTTGTCCCCCTATGGTTATTACCCTCTGGGTTACCTTAAATCCGCCTCCACCTCCCAGAGCCGGAGGATATAGCTGACCTTCGTCATTAATTCTTAAAATCAGATGTTCAATTAATTCCTGGGCCTCAGCTTCGGTTATTTTACCGGCATCCTTATCTTTTTTGTAATAGGGATAAAGAATCTGATCGATTCTTTCCCCAAGACCCGGGGCCTGACGATCCAGAAGCCTGTAGATTAATGTTATGAGCCAGTAGGATTGCAATGCCTCATAAAAGCTTTCTGGAGGATTGCCCGGTATTGCTGTACAAATTTTTGCTATTTCATGTAATTCATTTTTTCTTTTTTCATCAGGCTCCTGACCAGCCAGTTCCAGGGCTTTTTCGGAAAATCTTTTGCCGAATCTAATTGCGGCTTCCAGAGTTATAATGGCAGCTTCTAAAAAATTTTTCTGTTTAATATAGTTCTTTGCATCATGATAGAAGTCTGGGTCTGATGATATTTTATCTAACTTTTCCCTTGCTTCCCCAAGGAACCCGTTAAGGCCAATTTTAAATACCTTGTCAAAATTTGGAGCACCATTAAATCCGCCATGAATCCAGGCAAAGACTCCCTGATTAAGGTATGACCAGTATGGCTGCACCTTTTCTGGAAGCAGGTTTCTTTCCATCCCATGGAGAGATTTACCTTTCCAGTATTTATGAATACCATGAAGTTCTTCCCGCTCTTCATTTGTAAGTAATGATTTAAAATTATTTTTTTCAATATATTTATCCAGCCATTTCCAGAAAAGTTCAGGATAATGAATCAAAGAATTGATCTTGCCGGTTGCATTTCCCACTATTCTTTCATTGGGAAGAATATAGAGGGTCATATTGTCAAGAAGGTGGGCAAGAGCCTTTGCTCTTCTTAAAACAATGGGCTCCCCTTCTGTGTTTTTGTACGATTCAGTTATAAGTCTTGGCCTTTCGATACACAGGGTAACGCCGTCACGATAGGGCTGACGTTCTTCTGAAATATTCTCCATTCTGCCAAGTCCTCTAAAACCTCTGTTTTGGTAAACAGGATACTCCCTCATAATCTGTGTAATTTTTTTCGCTGCTACAACAGTCACACGACCCCCTTTAAGTTAAACCATATGCTCCTATTCCCAAATTTCATAATAGATTTATTAAAAAATATGGGCTTGATTTTAATTTCGGCGATAAAGGCAAGCCCCAAAATACCACTCTAACCCTTTAATACATCATGGTATGACCCGGACGTGTTAAAGAATTAGAGATTTCACCATAAAAGGCCTGATTTTATTAATTATTTTTTTATATCTTTCCCCATTTTTTTATGTAATCTTCTTTTATCTGGGTATTCAGTACTGCTCCAGGGATTTCTCCTTTTTTGAAAAATTGTACTAAATCTTCACCAGGCCGGGAGATCAAGCCATGCCAGGCTGTTGGGGAAAAATGCGCGGAATGGGCAGTAACAACAACATTATCCAATTTCAACAGGGGATCATCCATCTTGACCGGTTCTTCCTCTGTAACGTCTAATCCGGCCATGGCTATTTCACCATTAGCCAATGCGCTGTGTAATGCTTTTGAATCTATAAGAGGCCCCCTCCCTGCATTAACTATACACGCTGTTGATTTCATCTTTTTTAACTCATTTGCTCCGATCATATGTTTTGTTTCAGGGGTTAAATTAGTATTAAGAACCACTATATCCGATTGCTCCAACAATTGACCCAAATCTTTTGCTTCTTCCACTCCAAGTTCTTTAAATGCATCTGAAGCAAGATATGGATCATGGGCTATAATTTTAAGCCCAAAGCCTTTTGCCTTTGGGAGCATAGTCCTGGAAACACCACCTAAACCTACTATTCCCAATGTTTGTCCCCTTAACCTTGACATGAAAGGCCAGATATTTTTTTGAATATCCGGATCAGGCTCTTTTTTCCAGCCGCCATTTTTAACTTCATGATTAAGCTGGGTAATTCTTCTTGTACAGGTTAAAATTAATGCCATTACATGATCGGAAACCTCTTCCCAGCAATAGTCAGGCACATTGGCTACAAATATACATTTTTCCGAAGCTGCTTCCATATCTATTCTATCGTACCCTATTCCCATACTCGAAATAAAACGACAGTTTTTTAAACTTTCAATCACTTTTCTTGTATAGGGTTGAAGGGATCCAACACCAATTATTGCATCTGCATCTTTTGCACTGGAAATAATAGCTTCTTCAGAAAGTGCGGTGGTTTTTGTGACTGTAGCTTTTATGCCATTTTTTTCCATAAACTTTTGGTAATCAGGCATTCCGTCAACAGCGAAGAGTTGGGCTATCCGTAAGTTCATTTCTCCATTCCTTTTTTTGAAAAATCATTGTTTTTTTCCGCAATTAAAGCAGCTCCAAACGCTGCTATTAATTGCGGATTATCAGGAATCATAAAATTTTTGCCTGTAACATCGTTAACAGCTTTAACCAAACCTTGATCCTGTGCACCACCCCCTATGAGCAGATAGTCTTTTTCCATTTCCACCCTTTCCGCCAGTGAACAGATTTGTGATGCCAGTGCATGATGGAGACCAGCTAAAAGATCCTCTCTTGAGGCTCCTTCAGCAACCCTTGAAACCGCTTCTGACTCCATAAAAACAGCGCAGCCTGTATTAAATTCCACTCTGTTTTTCGATTTCAAAGAAAGCGTTCCCACTTCACTTAATTTAACATCCAAGACACGGGCGATCACTTGTAATATTTTTCCGCTCCCTCCGGCACATTTTCCACTAAAAATAAATTTCGCCAGGGATCCATTCTCACTCAGCCGCATAGCCCTGCTTGAAAGGGCACCAATATCAACTACGGTCACCACAGAGGGGAACAATAAAAATACAGCTTTTGCAGCACAAATCAAATCTGAGATAACCTCATCTGCAAAAGGAACATTTTTTGCTCCGTGGCCGGTTGCACCAATACTGCATATGTCTGAAGGAGAAAGCTTTGCCAGGTCAAGGGCCTTATCCATTACCTTTTTTGCCGCCGCATTAAAATTTCGCCCCGAGGGGAGCATGCAGGCAGAAAGCATATTCCCGTTACTTATAATAACGCCCTTTGAATATGCTGTACCAATATCTATTCCAGCTGTATATTTCATTTTAACTCTTATTTGATCGTAACTATTCAGCGTCGCTGATTTAAGATCGGCAGCAGGTATGATCTGATTAAAACTTTGAAATTGTTTGAACAGATTAGAGAGCGTTAAGAAAGAATCCATCAGGGCTGAACTTATTGACGTTATTTTTTTGTAGTATCTTACGCAAGCTTATATTTTTAACAGATTCTTTCTTTACGCCCTCTTATCTGTGAGTTTTTCATGATTTAATCAGATTATACCTGCTGCCGTAAATATTAACTGAATAGTTACATTTAATCTTTATAAAATATTCTTCCCACGGTACCGGTTTTTTACTTGATTACTCGAAAAACGTAACATTTTTTAATTTTCGTTCTTTTCTGTTTTTTAAAAAATCATCTTGTTTCGCAACCAGGTCTTTTCCGTATAAAGCCGCCCCCATGGCACCGGTAATCAAAGGGTTTTGCGGAACTAATACTGGATGATCAAATTTTTGAGATAACATTTTAACCAGCCCTTTATTTTTTGCACCACCCCCTGTAATTACTATATCTTTATCCAGCACAAGTCTTTTTGCAATTCTGTGAACACTTGTTGCCATGGATTCATGTATTCCGGCAACAAGTTCATCAACAGGTACCCCGTTGGATAACTTGTCGGAAACTTCCTGTTCAGCAAAAACAGTGCAGATATTACTTATTTTTACAAAGGTTTTACTGTCAAATGCCATTTGACCCATCTCTTCAACCCCCAAACCAAGTGAATCGGCAATAACCTCAAGGAACCTTCCAGTACCTGCCGCGCATTTATCATTCATCACAAAATCTATAACACGTCCGTTTTTAAGCTTAATTGCCTTTGAATCCTGACCTCCAATATCAATAATACTTCTTGCAGTGGGAAAAAGACTGGCCACCCCGCGGGCATGACACAAAATTTCAGTTTTCTGCTTATCTGCAAAGGGAACATTGATTCTTCCATAACCCGTTGCAATAACACAGGTAATATCTTCAAAGGAAATACCTGCTTTTTCCAGTGTCTGTTCCATCACCCTGTTTGCAAGCTTTCTATGCTGTGCACCGGTGGACCCGATAAAAGAGGCTATAATTTCGGAATCATCCATAATTACAGCCTTGGTCATTGTTGACCCAATATCTAAACCTGCGTAATAATTTGTCATGGTAATTTGTTTTTATACTTTTTTACTTTTAACATCTGCCAGGGTATCAATAAAAGCATCGATCATGGCCCGTGTTTCCACTTCGGAATAGGAGCTTATATCGACAATATCACTTTCCATAATTAACGATGGGACTTCTTTTTTAAGAATCTTCCTGGTCTGCTTATCCCCTCCTGTTATCAGCACGGGAATCGGTTTATAAATTTTAGCCAGCTGGCTTAACTGCCATGTCAATCCAAGGTGGGCCGTGCGGCAGGAAAAGGCCAAATGCATAACAATACCATCAATTTTATAATCTTCTATATACTGAATCAGGCGCTCTAAAGCAGGAACTGAACCGGGGCGCTGCCTGGCACGTTCATACCAGAAGGTATTAAACCTAAAATGCCGCCAGGCGATTCTTTCAATGGGATCATTGGTATCCGGAATATTCAAACGATTCATCGGTTCAATTATCCGGTAGGTAATCTCCACCGGAAAAACCGCCCCTTTGCTGTGGAAATAATTAAAATCGTTTAACGCAAACCATGAAGGAAGACCGCCTCCCCACATTAAGCGATATTTTTCTTCCTCAGCAACCCCTTCATTATTGGCTATTTTTTCTTTTAGCTCTTTGTTTAGTTCCAGAAAAAAATCATATGCCCTCTGGGTTCCGGATAAAAATACCATGGGAACCATGGTATTCATGGCGTCCCCGGTATCCATGGGAGTAGGAACAGCCCTGCGCAGCTCGTAAGTGTCCCAGATCAGGTCCCAGGTTCGTTCCACCAGATTAACTGTTTCACTCAGTTTGTCCCAGTCCATCTTTGTTCCGGTCTGTTTCTCCATGAATTTTACCAGACCTCTTAACTCCTCCGCATGGTATTTTACATAATATTCTTCAACATCTTTTACATTTACATCTTCTTCGAAAACCGGCCACTGCAAACCGGTATTATAGATGGGAACATCAGGCATAAATTCCTGGGCGGCCTGATACCATTTACCCCTTGGATCACAAATGTTTTGTGCGCTTGAAAGCATGAAATCGGGTCTTGCCTGACCTCCCCAGGGCGAATTGGAAGGCATTTCCCCTGTTTGCTCCCTCATTATATCAAAGCCTAAACCACAAAGGGCATATGTACATAAAGAGCGTGAAAAATTAAATTCTTCAGCTTTTTCCAAAAATCTGGCTGAATCCCGTTTTGCAGCGCATATCCCTGCAAATGATTCTGTCCATGCAGGTGTTACGTCCATGGCCCTTATAATTTCATCATAACTTGATATAATAAACGAATAACAGGTTGGCCTGCCTTCTTTGTTTGCTGCGATGGGTGCTTCTATATTATGTTTAACAAAGGACGCAACATTTGCTGCGGACTTTGTGGCAGTCAATCTTTTTTTATGCTTTTTGATTTTTTCCTTTGGCATCAAACCTCCAATAATAATATTTACGAACTCGCTGATTTTATTTCCCATGGATTTTTTTAAAAAATCATTTTTATAGACTGATCAGCTGGAGATATACTATTCAATCATTTCAAGAAAAGCCTGAATCCTTGTTCTTAAACGGCCCATGGTTCCTGCAAAATAACCATCTTCAATGTATAAATTCGGTAAATCGAGAGACTCCAGGTAGGCTTTTCTGGCAGATATTTCAAATCCAAATGGATCACAGTATCTGTACGTATACATTATCACACCGTCGATCTTATATTCTTTTGCGTATTTCCCCACATCTCCAAATCTTGCCTCCAGATCGTCCTGAAATGTTGTCCCCACCTTATCTCTTTGTGTTCTGGGGCAATTAATTTTATCAAGATAACGTTTTGCAAGACCATCCATGGGATCATCCGTAGGCTCAACACGGGGGATTAAATCTCTGGTGCCGACACAAGTGCTGTCGCATACAACATTGCTGCCGCAATCCTCTATGAGAGTTACAATATCATGATTATCTACAGTTCCCCCCATAATCAGTAACCGGGGCAGGCTTTTAATATCAGACCTTTCTCGTGTCTTAATTTCAGCTATTGATTCATCTAATAATTGATTAGACTCTTCCACAGGAAGACTCATTGAGGCAGAAAGTATTTTTACCATATCAGAGCCTGAAACCAGCGGGGGATCAGATTTTCTCAGTTCATACAGTTGCTTTACTTTGGTTCTGTTTTCATTGTACAGTTTAATATATTTTATAAGATTTTCATCATTAATTTCAGTTTTTGCAAATTCAGCAAGACTTTTTCTAAAACTGTTTAACTCTGCTTTAAAAAAATCGAGGGATGGACCTGTGGTCTTACGTGGAACATTTACAAAATGTGAATATTTTGGCTCCAGAGTATATTTCCATACATGGTACGGTGTTGTAATACTGTCACATGCATGGGGAATAATCAGGCCGTCGCAAAAATCATATTTTCCCTTAAGTGACAGATCATAACAGCTCCGTACAAAAGGGCAGGCTATTGGTTCAAGGAATCTATCCCCCTTGGTGACAGGTTCATGAACATTTCCCCTTAACCGTAAAGGGAAAAAACCGGCTCCTGCAATAATTTCAGTGGGAACATATGCACAAAGAAAAGAGATAATCCCCTTTCCGTCAGATTTGAGCTCCCTTGCTCTACCGCCGTAATCATTATAGCATTCTTCAACCCTTGCCAGTCCTTTTAACTTACTACCAGTAGTAGCTACCATATAAATTGTTCTCCTTACCCGATTTCAGAGGCGTTTCAGGGAGAAGGCCACACTGTCATTAAAAATGCGGCATCCCTTATTGCAGCATCTATCCCCTAACTAATTCATTGACCCTTCCAGCTTTAATAAAATTTTCTTTTAAACTTTTGTAATCCTGCATTTCAAAAGGTTTAAAAGATATTTCATTACGCTCGCGCCAGTAGACTTGATCCTCTACCAGATCTTTATTAAAAAAAGCTTTTTTTAGTTCCTTTGGATTAATTTTGACCGTTTCCGTTTGAGGGAGATCTTTTAATATTCTTACAAAATCAGGATACCACTTTTCATTCATATCCTTTCTGGAAGTCAGAAAATCAAAAAAGTTTGCTGGATCAAATTTTTCATCAGCATTTAATTTAAGGCTTGCCATTACAAGCTCGTCGGATTGATGGCATGGAGCACCATAAACCGAGCAA
Source organism: uncultured Desulfobacteraceae bacterium (assembly GCA_964572105.1). GTDB lineage: Bacteria > Desulfobacterota > Desulfobacteria > Desulfobacterales > BuS5 > DAOWMW01. Next base: position 18,355 of record CAZNFB010000005.1, on the reverse strand, counting down.
AGAAAAACAGAGTTAAACTGGGTAATAATATTTTCTATTGGTTCACTTAAAAAATTTTCACCATCTTTTCTGATCCAGTCCCCTTTTCTTCCCGCAAAAAACATAAATTTAGCCTGGGCACCATTCTTTTCCTCCAAACGGTAATATGCCAAATCTCCAGTATGAAACATCCCGTCTTTTGTTTTTTTGTTTGTGGCTTCCGGGTTTTTAAAATAACCTTCAAAGGAACCGAGCCCGTCAGTATTTATAATTTCCCCCACAGCTTCAGTATAATTTTGTAAAACCCCATCATTATCGAATTGTGCCGGAAGAACCTCTTCCCCATCATCTCTTATCAATTTTATATTCGGCGGCATTACACCGACGGACCCTTCAACATCCCCCGGCAGTTTTAATACAGTGGCACCACCTTCAGTTGAACCGAAGACCTCCATAACCCAGTCTAATCCGAATCTTTCCATAAAGGTTTTTTGCTCCACCGCAGATGCTCCGTTTCCAAGGGCTATACGTAATTTATTATCATGATCAATAATCCCTTCAGTTGCGGCCAGAATATAAGCCATGGGTTTTCCCACATAATTAAAAGTTGTTACTCCATATTTTTTAATATCAGGCAAAAAGCCGGAGGCGGAAAATTTTTTCCTGAAAGCAAACCCGGCACCAAAAAGAAGGGCCGGTATAAAAGAAATAAAAGTTGAATTAGAATGGAAATGGGGCATAACACCATATGCCACATCCTCTGAAGAAAAACTCAGCGGACCGGCAATTACAGAGGCTAAACCGATAAGTTTTGCATGGGAATTTATAATTCCCTTGGGAGCACCTGTTGTTCCGGAAGTGAAAATTATCATCAGATTTGTTAAAGGATCCACATCTATATCCGGAGGTAAATTAAACAGCTCTGTCCCCAATACTTTTTCTGTTTTTTTAAGCTTTTCTTCCAAAGAGGTATAACCTTCCGAAAGAGTTTTGTTTTTGTCCCTGAAATTATTAACCAGTACGTCTTTAGGCTCTATTAATTCAAGATCCCCTATTACATTTTCAACCTCAGGTAAAAAGGTATTATCCGTAATAAGCATCATGCAATCAGTAAAATTTATATCCCGGGAGAGGCTTGCTCCTTTTTGGCCTGTATTAATAGCCGAAAGTGTGGCCCCGCACAAGGCACATGCACCAAGTGTAACCATAAACTCAGGATAATTTTGCATTAATATGCCCACATGGAAGTGGGTAGATTGTTTTTTCTCTTCAAAGGCCCTGGTGAACATTCTTGCGTATCTGCTGCATAAGATTAAATATTCACTAAAAGTAAATGTTTCATCTTCAAATTGAAGAAAAATTTTATCTTTAGTTTCGCTGGCTGTTCCCCTTTCCTTTATGAAGTCACCAATATTCTTGAAATCTTGCGAAATCATTTGCCTCCTTTTTATATGAAAATACAGGATGTGAATTAACTGCCGGTAAAGCAGGTCAAAGACGAAATTATTCTAAGCCTTATTTTCTATACTATTTATATTTTTAAATTCACCCAGGGGAAATTCATTAACCACTTCATTTTTTATCCTCCGGACGCTTTCAACAGGTGATAAATGCCAATTGGGAGGGCATGCACATAATACTTCAACAAAGCTGTATCCTATTTTGTTAATCTGTTTTTCAAAAGCGGTCTTAATATATTTTTTTATACGCTGGTATCCGCCGGAAGAATGAAGTGATCCCCTGGCACTGTAAACAGTCCCCTTAAATGTTGCTGCCAATTCTGCAGTATGTATTGGATACCCCTCATGCTCAGGGTCCCGTCCATTTGGTGTGGTTACTGTTTTTTGACCAATAAGGCTGGTGGGGGCAAGCTGCCCTCCTGTGGTCCCGTAGTTGGTATTATTGTACATGATTGTGGTTATTTTTTCTCCGCGGGTCATTGCATTAACAAACCCTCCTGCTCCGATTGCTGTACAGTCTCCATCCCCCTGTACCGTAAAAATAACCCTGTCAGGATTTAACCGTTTTATCGCTGTTGCTGAATCAAGGGCACGTCCATGGGCACAGCTGAGTGTGTCTATGTCCCATGATATTTGAACAAAAGCATGGCAACCCACACCTATAACAGCAATACTTTGCCCTTCTATTTCCAATTCTTCCAGGACTTCAGCAATAATTCTGTGGATAACAGGCTCCTGGCACCCGGGGCAATACATCATAGCACCTGGAGGATCTTTCCAGATTTTTGGTTTTCCACAAATCAGTTTTTTCCCCCCTGCATTTAAATTTTTGCTCATCAGATTCTATTTCACCCCTTTATTATACAGATTTTC
>CAZNFB010000005.1:0-15943 GCA_964572105.1 uncultured Desulfobacteraceae bacterium | reverse complement strand
AAAACCCATAACTTATAAAACCCAGAGTTTACACTAACATTATTAATTTATTCCGTAATTAACACCTAACATTCTTATGTTATTATATTTCACGCCGCAACACTATCTTCGGACTCTGTAATATATTTATAAACTTCAATTGCATAATGGGGACACATTTTGCCGCAAAAACCACAGGCATTACATTTATCAGGAGCCACCACCTCCGGCAGAACATATCCCATGGGAGTAAACTTGTCCGCTGACATGGCAATACATCCCTGATTACAAAATTCTTCACAAAGACCACACCCGCAACATTTGTTTTCACTAATTATTATTTCTCCCTTTGCCACTGATCAACCCTCCCTCTTTAAGGTTTACAGGTATGTTATATTTTAAACCGGCAGCAATCTTACTGCATAGCTGCTGACCCAAGCTTAATGCCCAATTGAATGGCTTCTTTATTTCTATTTTTTGTGACGTCGTCTTTTCCAAGATTCTTTTTTACTGTCTCCTGAACAAGTTCATGAGACAGGACCTGGGTCGCCCCTATATACGCACCTAACATGATAAGGTTGCTGATTTTTGAATCGCCTTTTTCATGGGCTGTTTTAACTGCCGGAATTTTTATCAGCTTATAGTCACTTCTTTTTGCCTCTTCCTTAATATCTGCAGAATCTATCAGCATTATTCCGTTACCATTTACTCTTGATTCAAAAGTACCTAACTGAGAACCTGCAAAAACAATCAGAGTTTTAGCCTGATCCAATAAAGGAGATGAAATCTCACTATTTGAAAAGATTACTGTACATTCACAGACTCCTCCCCTTTTTTCCACTCCATAGGAGGGTAGCCAGGAAACATATTTATGTTTTTCAAGTGCAGCCCAGGCAAGAAGTTTACCGGCCATAAGAACCCCCATGCCGCCTATCCCTGCCATAATAACATCATTTTTTAAAATAGCATTTGCCATAACCTTTGTCCTTAAATTGAGGTTTAGATATTCTGTTCACGTTTATTCCTTGATTGCGGATCAGATATATTTTTAAATTCACCCAATGGAAACTCATTAACCACTTCATTTTCAATACGCTTTACAGATTCCACAGGAGACATATGCCAATTTGGCGGGCATGCAGTCAAGACCTCCACAAAACTGTAACCTGGCCCGTTAATCTGTTTCTGGAAAGCAGTTTTGATATATTTTTTTGTCCGTTGAAACACAGCCGGAGAATGGACAGAGCCCCTGGCGCTGTAAACCGTCCCTTTAAATGTTGCGGCAAGCTCTGCAGCATGCAGCGGGTACCCTTCGGTTTCCGGATTTCTTCCCTTGGGAGTGGTGGATGTTTTTTGACCCACAAGGGTGGTGGGGGCAAGCTGACCTCCCGTGGTGCCGTAATTGGTATTGTTATACATAATAGTAGTCAGATTTTCTCCACGGGTCATCGCATTAATAAATCCTCCTGCCCCAATTGCTGTACAGTCCCCATCCCCCTGTACGCTAAAAACAATGGCTTCAGGATTAAGGCGTTTAACCGCTGTTCCTGCATCCAGAGCACGTCCATGGGCGCATAAGTTATAGTCTATGTCCCACGAGACCTGGGCAAAGGAATGGCATCCCACACCCCCCATGCAGATCGCTTTACCGGCAATCTCCAAATCCTCCAGAACCTCAGCTATAATCCTGTGTATCACAGGGTGCTGGCAGCCGGGGCAATACATAATCGCTCCAGGGGGATCTTTCCATATTTTTGGGTTACCGCAAATTTGTTTTTTAGCAAGAGTGTTCATGATAATATTTTTTTAATCTCCTCTAATACTCTTCCCGGCATTATCATACCGCCATCTGTTGGGATATGCCTGTCCAGCATGCTGATCAGCCCAACCTGGGCATTTTCACCAACTGCGATTTTGACATCTTCAATCAACAAGCCCTGACTATCTTCCACAACCAGAAATTTGCAACCCTTATCAGACTTCTCACGCATTATCTGCTTTGGAAAGGGCCACAGGGTAATTGGACGTATCATACCGACCTTGAGCCCCATTTCCCTTGCAATATCTATTGCCTCTTTTGAAACTCTTGCTGTATATCCATAGGCCACTATAAAAAGATCTGCATCGTCACCCTTATAAACTTCATATCTGATTTCGGTCTTTTCTATGGTTTTATATTTTTCGATTGTATGTTTTATCCATGCTATATAGTTGGCATGGGGCGGAAGGGGTAAGACCCCGGGGGCTGAATTGATGGCTCTTGATTTCCCGTCTTTTTGAAAATCGCTTCCCCGCAGCGCCCATTTTTTCTCTTCCAAAGGTTCAAATTTCAATTTTTTTATTTCTATTGATTCGGAGACCTGCCCCATAATCCCATCCATCAGCAATATCAGAGGGTTTCTGTATTTATCAGCAAGATGAAACGCGAGCTGCATTAAATCATGAATTTCCTGACCCGTTGATGGAGCTAAAACGATATTTTTGTATCCTCCCTGGCCACCCCCTTTAGTAGCTGTGACATAGTCCATTTGAGAATGCCGTATACTTCCGGCACCTGGCCCCCCTCTTTGTATGAGAGCTATAACGCAGGGGAGTTCTGCAGCTGCACAGTGGGAGATTGTCTCTTGCATAAGTCCCCACCCGGGGCTTGATGTAGAGGTCATCACTCTATATCCGGCAGATGCCCCTCCATAAACCATATTTATTGAGGCCACCTCAGCTTGTGCCTGAACAAAAATTTTCCCTCTTTTGGGAAATTCAGTTGCAAACCATTGAATAACTTCATTTTGCGGAGTTATGGGATAACCAAAATAGCCGTCGCAGTCACTGTTTAAGGCTCCCCATCCCACAGCTTCATTCCCCTGGATAAACATTTGAGTCATACTAAGCTACCTCCTTGATAAATTAAAACAAAACAGGTTGTTTTTATGCTATAAATGTTCAGATAATAAATTTCATAAAGCCGGATGGCGCAACTGAGCTATGGTGAAATTTAAAAAGCTCTGGCTGTTTGAGCGCAGCGAGTTTCAAAGGTTTTTAAATTTTATTCCAGCTCAAGTCTATTGCTGAAATTATTTATGTGGCGGTCTACCAGCACTGATTGTTTTTTATCTATTTGTTCCAATGAAACGAGTAAAACTTTGGGGTAGTGTGAAACAAATCCACACCATAAAAAAACAAAAGGAATGTGAAGTTTTTACGGGAATTATATTATAACATTATGCAGAAAAAATTAAATTGTACTTAATTCTGCTGAGATTTTTTACGGAAAAAACAATTTACTACTATTTCAAAATGAAGATAAAAAACGGCAAATCTTTTCTTTTCCTTTTGTTCAATTTCAAAAAGTTCGTCCAGTTAAAGCGGTATTCAGATTGCCCGGCAAAAGGCAAAAATCCTCAGCATCTATAAACCGTATATGCCCTTTTGGAAAAAAATATATCTCATCAGATTTTTCATTGTAGAATATGTCACCCACAATGTGAAAAATATGTTATCATTTTCAAAAACCTTGTCAATCTAATTTTTTCCCTTGAATATTATACATAAGAAAATAACAGGGAAGGAATAAACAAAAAAAGGGGATAGCACCGCTATTTCCCCCTTGCTTTTTTTTTCCCCTTAACCTATCATCAAAAAAATGTTATGTGTGCTCTTTTCATGGTTTAATCAGGTTATTCTTAAAGCTATGGCTATCAACTGCTATATTTATCATTTTTGCTAATACTATAACCCTGCAACATAAAATTATGAAAAAAAATCTTCTTGTTATTGAAGATGAAAATTCGGTTGCCAAACAGCTCCAGTGGGGCCTGAAGAAGGAATATGAAATTACCATTGCCTCTGATGCGGTTAAGGCCAGAGAGCTCCTTTCTTCCGGTTTTTTCCCGGTGGCTACCCTGGATCTTGGCCTGCCACCCTATCCAGACACCCCGCAGCAGGGTTTTGAGCTCCTTGAAAAGATACCTGTCCTCGCACCTCACACAAAAGTAATTGTCATCACCGGTAATGCCGAGGAAGAAAACGCGGTTAAGGCCATTGCCCTTGGAGCCGTCGATTTTTGCGCCAAACCGGTTGATTTAAAAATATTAAGCATCATTCTTTCCCGTACTTTTAAAATCCATGAGCTGGAAAAGGCCAACCGTCAGCTGCAAACCAGCCAAAACAGTTCCCTGTGTGGTATGGTGGGTATTTCTCCTGTTATGACCCAAATGTTCACTCATATTAAAAAAGTAAGTGGGACAGATTATCCTGTACTTATCACAGGAGAGACAGGAACCGGCAAGGAGATGGCCGCCCGTGCTGTACACCACCTGAGTAACCGGGCAGCAAATTTACTGGTCATCATAAATTGCAGTGCGATTCCGGAAAATCTGCTGGAAAGTGAGCTGTTCGGCCATGAAAAGGGGGCATTCACCGACGCAACAGGGCGTAAGATCGGTAAATTTGAGCAGGCTGACCAGGGGACTATTTTTTTAGACGAGATTGGCGAGCTCCCTTTGCTCCTCCAGGTAAAAATCCTTCGCTTTCTCCAGGAATCGACCATTGAACGGCTTGGGGGAACAAAAACAATTACTTTAAATGTGCGGATCATAGCGGCCACCAATGTGAATCTGGAAAACGCGGTTAAGGAGGGGACTTTTCGAGAGGACCTCTTCTACCGCCTGAATGTCATTCCTTTGCGGGTCCCCAATCTAAACCAGCGACCAGAAGATATCCTGCTGCTGGCCCATCATTTCCTGCTGAAGGAGGCCCAAAACCTGCACCGCGGAAAAACAGCTTTTTCATCGGCAGCAATTGCCTCCCTGTCCGACCATACCTGGCCGGGCAATGTCCGCGAGCTCCAAAATCGCATACGCAGGGCACTGAGTACCTCTGTGGGCAAAATTATCCATCCATCGGATATGGGGCTCGAAGATGCACCCATGGACTCGATGGAAACAAAACTGTTCACTTTAAAAGATGCCCGTGATACAGCCGAAAAAAAGGCTGTCCACAAAGCACTGGCACTTACCGGCAACAACATCACCCAGGCAGCCAGACTCCTTGAGATCAGCCGCCCCACATTGCACGATCTTTTAAAAAAACATGGAATAAATATAACCAAATAAGGTTAGATTGTGCGAGGAACGAACCACAATCTGAACCGTTTGTTGGACAAGCCCGGTGGCAAGTGAATGATAAATTTAAACAGATGAAACTGAATTTGATCAGGCTGAAGAGGGAATGTGACTTTCTGGCATGAATGCTGCAATTAAAAGATATCTTAATTGCTGATATTTCAGCATGTTAAGGAAGATATAAAAGATGAAAAACAAAGATTTTTTGTCAGGATACTCCATTTATACAAATTATTTTGGATGCGGCTCTTTTAGAACCACACCCATACATATTAGCTGAATAGTTACGAATTTTTTATGAAAATTCTTGAGACGTTCTATGAACAATCTGGTCCTGCATACCCCTGTTCAGGTCTACAAAATATGAAGAATAACCGCAAACCCTGACAAGGATACTTGCATGCATGTCAGGATTCTCCTGGGCATCCAACAGAATCTCTTTATCCACTGTGCTGAATTGAACATGGTGAATTCCAAGACCTGCAGCAGTTTTTAGATAATTGGAAAAAATTCTGGAGTTAGTCCCCTTGAGAAATAAAGGGGCAAAGCTCTGATTAAAAAGATGGTTCCATGTTTTTAAAGGATCAACCTTGGAAACTGACCGCAAAACAGCTGTGGGGCCTTTTTTATCTCTCCCGTCCATGGGTGAAATGCTTCCGTCATGAAATGTTTCTCCTCCCTTTCTTCCATCAGGAGTAGCAGGACAAGTGGTTCCATGGAGCCAGAATGATGTGGCCACTGTTCCGTCCACATATAAAGGTTTACCCAGGTATGTTTTGATTTTGCTTGCCTCTTCGGCTATCCGCTCCGCGAGTTCACATGATATCAGATCAACATAATCATCGTCGTTCCCGAATTTTGGAGCATCCAGACACATCTTGTGGAGGTCTTCAAAACCGACCCAATCTTTTTTCAGCGCCTCAATAAGTTCACCCATGGTTGCTTTTTTATCGTCAAAAACAACTTTCTTAACCGCGGCAAGGGAATCTGCAAGATTATTCAGGCCGCAGATAGTAACTTCCCTGTACCCATGTTCATAATTCCAGTCCCTCAAATCCTGAGCTCTTTCAATGGAGCCATCGAGTAATGCCGACATAAAGGGACGGGGAACATATTCTGCAAAGAGTCCATCTGCTATATTCGATATTGCAGTCAGGGTACGCATCATTATCGCACAATTTTCTATTGCAGCATCCATGAGCTCTTCCATGGAACTGATATTCTCAGGATTAGACAGCTTTTTACCAAGGGGTTCCCTCCAGTAGCCGGGGAGGACTTTCAGACCCAGTGCTGCTGTGAGACATAAAGGAGCAGGAAGCCAGTTAGCCCAGCTCCCCCGGTGCACAAGGTTTTTTCCTGGAATTGTGGGAATCATGCAGGACTGGATCGAATACCCCCTGGCATCCTCCAGAGGAACTCCAAAGTCGACCATCCTTTTGATGTTAACATTGTCATTAAATATTCCTGGTTGAGGGATTCCACTGGCCAGGCACTCAATGGTTTTATCCACAAGTTCTTCAGGGATATCATCATGCCATCTCAGGGCAAGGGGTGGGGTCACTGTTCTGATATTCTGCATTGCTTCCAGCACCATAAAACTCAGATCATTTGTAACATCCTTTCCGGCGGCATCTACGCCGCCTATGGTCAATGTCTGAAAACCCAGGGCGCCGGGTCCTAAACCTGACCAGATGGGGGGCTGAAGATAACCCATTTCCTGGGATTTAACATACATGCTCTCCACAAGCTCCAGGGCTTTTTCCCTTGTAATTCTTTTTTCCGCAATATCCTTTTCATAAAAAGGTCCCATGCAGACATCAAGCCTGATCCCGTCTCCCATGGTGGGAAGTTCTATTTGATTGGCAATAAGATGTATCAGCCAATAGCTTTGCATGGCTTCAAAAAATGTTTCAGCAGGATTTTCAGGAACATTCTCACAATTTTGCGCGATTAATAAAAGTTCCTCTTTTCGTTTCTGATCTGTCTCTGATTCAGCAGTTTTTCTTGCAAGATCGGCATACCTTTTTCCCCAGGTGCATGCCCCTGTTAAAACAATAATAACAGCGTTGAGAAAATCCCTCTTCTTGATATAATCCGAAGCATTAAGCCTGTTTTTACTAAATTCAATTTCAAGGTGTCTCTTTTTTTCACCGGCCTCTTTTATAAAACCCTTGAGCCCTGTTTTTAAAACTCTTTCGTAGTTTGGAGTACCTATATCATAATTAAGAACATAGGTGGTGCTCAACAATTCTTTAGAAAGGTAGCCCCTTAAAAGATTATGAACAGCACTATTTTTCCAGTAGGAATTAATCTCTTTTAATTCTTTCCTTTCTTCATCTGTCAGCATGGCCTCATATACCCCACCTTTTTCCGTATCCCTTTCTATCCATTTATAAGCATATTCAGGATAGTGGAGAACAGCATCAAGGGAGCAGGCATAATTACCAACAATTAATTCTTCCGGCCGTATAAACAGAGTCATATTTTCCAGTATATGGCTAATCCCCATGGCTCTGCGTATAACCATGGGGAAGCCCTCTGTTTTTTTATAAGACTCGGTGAGTAACCTTGCCCTTTCAATCTCTAAAACCCATTTCATTCCCGGCCTGGTCGCCCTTGCATCTTTTGCCAGGGCTTTTTGCGATACCTGTAAAGCCTTAATTGGTGTAGTTTGCATTAATCTTTGTGTTCTGCTGCTCATTATTGCACCCGCTTATTTTAATATTATAATAATGTCACGACTTTTTATTTTTTAAGTATACCAGCCCGAAACAGATATGCCAATAAAAAAAGGCCTTGCACAAATTAAGCGCAAGGCCTTTTTTTAATTAAGATATGGAGCCGACGAGCGGAGTTGAACCGCTGACCTGCTGATTACGAATCAGCTGCTCTACCGACTGAGCTACGTCGGCAGCAAATTACGAAAGTAAACTTAGAAATTGCGGAAAAACAAATAAGCTTTTCGTATATAGAGTAATATATGGTACCGAAGGCCGGACTTGAACCGGCACGGGCGTAGCCCACTACCCCCTCAAGGTAGCGTGTCTACCAAGTTCCACCACTTCGGCACATAATATTATTTTATTCGTCTACTGGAGCAGATTTTGCTGGTTCAGGAATAGACTTTTCTCCTGAATCGGGTGTTTCATTGGTCAATGGAGCTTCAATGGGAATCTTTGAATCGCCCATAATGGAATCCCCCTTTTTATGGCCAGATACATATGCAAGCCCTATGGAAGTCAGCATAAATACAATAGCAACAATGGTTGTTGCCTTACTGAGCAAGGTGGAGGCACCTGTACTTCCAAGAAGAGTCTGGCTGGACCCTCCGCCAAAGGCGGAGCCCATATCGGCACCCTTTCCTGTTTGCAGCAATACTATAAGAATAAGTGCGATGCAAACAACAACATGTATTATTAATAAAAAAATTGTCATAAAATTATTTAAAGGAAGCTATTTTACTAAATGTTACGGGATCAAGGCTTGCCCCTCCAATCAGTGCGCCGTCAATATCCGGCATCTCCATGAGGGAGGCTATATTATTCAGTTTAACACTTCCACCATAAAGTATTCTCAAAGAATCAGCAAAGGATGTCCCATATTTTTTTTCAAGGAGACCCCGTAAATATGCATGAACTTCCTGGGCCTGATCTCCGGTGGCTGTTTTTCCGGTCCCAATTGCCCAGACCGGCTCATAGGCAAGAACAATATCTGCCGCATCCGTTAATGCCAACCCTTTTAACCCATTTTCCACCTGTTTGTCAAGTACAGAAAATGTTTTATTTAATTCTCTGTCTTCATCAGACTCACCAACACAGAATATGGGAATTAAATTATTTAAAATTGCGGCATTAATTTTTTTATTAACTGTTTCGTCTGTTTCACCAAAATATGCCCTCCGCTCTGAGTGTCCTATAATAACATGGGTACACCCGGCAGAAACAAGCATTGCAGGGGATATTTCTCCTGTAAATGCCCCCTCTTTTTCCCAATGAAGATTTTGAGCTGCAAGTAAAACAGAACTCTCCCTGATTATTTCCCGCACCAGGGAAATCGATGTAAAGGGTGGCGATATTAAAACATCTGCGTTTTTCACATCCAGTACAAGGCGTACAATCTCTTTTGCTGTTGCTGCAGCTTCCTCGGATGTTTTGAACATCTTCCAGTTTCCAGCGATAAGTGGTCTTCTGTTACCCATTTATTTAATCTCCATAAGTATAGACTTTTCTGCCTAAAGCATGGCTCCAATCATGGCTGCCAGGTCGACCATTCTTGTTGAATAGCCGGTCTCGTTGTCATACCATGAAAGTATCTTTACCATATCGTTAATAACAAATGTTGATGGAGCATCAACAAAAGAGGATAATGGGGAACCATTAAAATCGGAAGAGACCAAAGGAAGATCGCAATAACCTAATATACCGGAAAGGGCTCCTGTGGAAGCCTCTTTAAGGGCAGCATTAACATCTTCAACAGAGACCGATGATTTTTCAATTGTAACAACGATATCCACAAGGGAAACATTGGGCGTTGGAACACGAATGGCAAGCCCGTTCAATTTCCCGGCAAGCTCAGGAAGTACTAAGGAGACTGCCTTGGCTGCTCCGGTGGTTGTGGGAATCATAGACATGGCTGCGGCTCTGGCCCTGCGCAGATCCTTGTGGGGAAAGTCAAGTATACGCTGATCCCCTGTATAGGAATGAATGGTGGTCATAAGCCCGTGTTTGATGCCGAAATTATCCAGGAGAACCTTTGCAACAGGTGCAAGGCAATTAGTAGTACATGACGCATTCGATATAATATTATGTTTTTCAGCATCATACTTGTCAGAATTTACCCCCATAACAATGGTTATATCAGGCTCTTTTGCGGGGGCTGAAATAATAACCTTGCGCGCTCCGGCAGTAAGATGTTTTGATGCATTTTTTCTGTCTGTGAAAAGGCCCGTACATTCTGCCGCAATATCAACTCCAGATTCTTTCCATTTCAAATTTGCAGGATCTTTTTCAGAGGTAATGGGAATCGAATTACCATCAACTTCGATTGCATTACCCTTTGCCTTAACCTGAACATCTAATTTTCCGTGAACAGAATCATACTGCAGGAGATGAGCTATTGTTGCCGCATCTGTAAGGTCATTTATTGAAACAACCTCCACATCGGAATGTTTCAGTGCAGCTCTGAAAACCATCCGCCCTATTCTTCCGAAGCCATTAATACCGATTTTTACACTCATTATACCTCCTTAATCTTTTTCATCATGACCAAAGCATCTTCCCCTGTCAGCCTGTAGGAAGGCACTGAATAATAATATGGTTTCCTTCCAACTATTTGGAAACCCAGCCTGTTATACAAAATGATTGCAGGATTATTTGAATACCGGACTTCCAGCAAAATTTTTGATACATGATTTTTAACCGCAATATCAAAACTTTTTTTAAGAAGCCATGATGCAACCTTCTGGCGGCGCCATTTTTCGGCAACAGCAATTTTAAAAATATGCATTTCATCTGCAATCAACCTAAATACAATAAATGCAACAGGACTCTTGCTGTTAATAGCCGGATCTTCTCTTACAACATAACCCTGTCCATCATCAGATGATAATTCATCGAGAAACATATTACGATCCCACGGCTGCAAAAAAGAGTCTGCTTCAATATCTAATATCTGCTCAATATCTTTTTCGGTTAAAACCGTTAATTTCCCGGAAAACAATAGCTAACTCCGTTTATTACCTTTTAAAATTCCACTTGCAAGGGAAATACTTTTTTTGCCGAATCGCTCCACCTCAATGGCAAGTTCACCTATACTCATATTATCTCTTGCTTTAACAGCTTTAACTAAAATTGGAAGATTTATACCGGACAAGACTTCAACACGGCCTTCTTCAAGAAAAGAATAGCTTAGATTAGAAGGTGATCCCCCAAACATATCAGTCAATAATAGGACACCAGCACGCTGGTCAACTTTTTTTATCCCATTAGCAATTTCCTGACGCAACTTATCATTGCTTATGCTCAAATCTATGGATATTGGGATTACATTCTCAGGAGTTTCCTCAAGAATGGAAGCAGCAACCTCTATTAATGCGTTCCCAAGTTGTCCATGGGTCACAACAATTATACCTATCATACATCACCGCTGCGGTATAAAAACCGGAAAACAGATCGGTTTCCCTGCGCATTTTTAAATTGTAATTTGTTAAAACTCCCCATCCTCTTTTTTTATTATATCAATAATTTCAGAATGATTAGTGGCACTCATCAACTGTTGCTTAAAAAGATCCTTTTTCAGAAGCATGGAGATTTTGGCAAGAAGTTTTAAATGAATACCTGTGGAGTTTTCAGGAGTTAAAAGAAGAAAAAATATATGAACCGGCTTTTCATCAATGGAATCAAAATCAACACCCATACGACTGATTCCAAAACCGAGCACCAAAGATTCAAGGTTTTTTAGTTTACCGTGGGGTATGCCGATACCACCACCGATACCGGTACTTCCCAGTCTTTCACGCTCAAGGAGGAGGCGGATCAGTTCTTCAAAATCGATTCCGGTTATTTTGGCTAAAGGGGTAGCAAGTTCCTCTATAACACCCTTTTTATCAGTAGCTTTCAGATCAACAATTAGAGCTTCCTCTGGCAGGACATCAAGAATTTTCATATTTTTTATACTCATTCAAGGGGATTTAACTACAGATAAACGTTTTCTTGTTTATGTTGTTTTGTCCGTGGACAAAACAACATAAACAGATACTTAAAGGCCATAATTTGCGATTATAACGGCTGAATCAATCCATAGTCGCCGTTGTTGCGCGTATATAAAACATTAACATCACCTGTATCAGCATTGACAAAAACAAGGAAATTTTCCGGGGCAACATCCATAAGCAAGACCGCTTCCTCCACATCCATGGGCTTATACTCTATATTCTTTACCACAATAGGTAAAGGGGTTTCATCGACAGGTGAAACAACTTCCTGGGAAAGCTCTGTTTTGCCGAGACCCTTTGCGCCGCTCCTGTGCTTTTTGTTTTTTTGCTTATTTTTTTTTACCTGCTTTTCCAGCTTATCCAGCACCACATCGATTGCTGAATACATATCCTCTGACTCCTCTTTCCCCACAACATTAAGCCTGTCAGAGGTCAAATTAATTTCAGCTATTCTTCTGAATTTTTCTACACCCAAAACAACCGATGCAACTGCCGGATTATCAAGAAATCTGTCAAAACGGTCTAACTTTTCCATAACATACGATTTTAAACTTTCAGAAGGATCAAGATTTTTAAAAGTAACAGATGTTTGCATATCATTTCCCTCCCTAAAATTGTTTACGTTTATTCGATGGCAAAAATTTCATCGCTTCCCGGTACTTTGCTACAGTCCTGCGGGCAATAATCAAATTATCTTTTCCTAAAAGGGTTGAAATTTTGTCATCGCTATAAGGTTTCCTGGGATCTTCATTTTTAATTATCTGCCTTATTTTTTCCTGTACAGTTACGGAAGAGGATGCCCCCCCATCTATTCGGTTTATGGAACTGTTAAAAAAATATTTTAACTCGAAAACACCCTGTGGAGTATGAACATACTTGCTGTTCGTTACCCTGCTTATGGTTGATTCATGCATTTCAATATCCTGGGCTATATCCCTTAGAATCAGCGGTTCCAGGCATTCCACCCCTTTTTCAAAAAAATTTCTTTGAAATTTAAGAATACTTTCCATTACCTTATAAATAGTTTTCTGCCTCTGCTGTATGCTTTTAATAAGCCATGCGGCAGAACGTGTTTTTTCTTCAATGTACGCCTTTGCTTCCCCGGTAAACTTACCCCTTCGGCGTAAAGCTTCTTTATAATAATAATTCAGGCTGAGCTTTGGCATACCATCATCATTCAGCATTATTACAAATTCATTTTCTATTTTATATAAAAATATATCAGGGGTAATATATTGGGGTGGTGTCTCAGAAAATTTCCGGCCGGGCTTAGGGTCAAAGCCCTTTATGATCTTTGCAGCAGATACGGCATCACTTACACTTATCGACAGCTCCTTTGCAATTGCCTTGAAATTTTTATTCTCCACATGCTTCATCTGATTTGAAATAATACCTATTACTACATCCCCTCCAAAACCAAGACGCTCTGCCTGAATCAGAAGAGTCTCTTTTAAATCCCTTGCACAGACACCTGCAGGATCAAGCTCTTTCTGAATAACCAGCAAAAAATTTTCCACCTCATCCTTTGATATTTCCAGGGTTGTTCCGATACTATCAGCAGAAACTTTAAGATATCCGTCACTGTTTAAATTACCGATAATAAGGCCGGCAATTTTTCTTTGAAGATCTGAAAGGGGCATCATGCGCAACTGCCACAAAAGGTGCTCACTTAAAGAGGTCTCAGTAGCTATAAAATTTTCAAAACTTGGAGTATCTTTTTTTTCTCCTTCATAATGAGATTTACCTGAAGAATTATATTCATCCATATAATTACTCCAGTCAATGTCATCCCGAACTTTTTCTTCTATGGTAACTTCCTTTATGGAATCACCATCATCAGATTTAAGTTCACTCTGATCAGAAGTCGACTCATCAGTGTCAACATTTGGGGCCTCTTCCAGTGTGGGATTTTCCTCAAGTTCCTGCTGGATTGCATCAATAAGCTCTAATCTGTTTAATTGCAAAAGCTTTATCGCCATTTGCAACTGAGGAGTCATCACCAGCTGTTGAGTCAATTTGAGCTGTTGTTGTAATTCAAATGCCATTTTTTAAAACTATTTTTTTATAAACGACTATAAAGTAAAGTTATCCCCTAAGTATATACGGCGAACTGTTTTGCTGCCGGCAATTTTTTCAGGGGTTCCAGATTCAATAACCTGCCCATTATTTAATATATAAGCATCATCACAAACCTCAAGGGTCTCCCTTACATTATGATCTGAAATCAAAACCCCTATACCCTTATCTTTTAGAAGCCGTATGATTTGCTTAATATCGGCAACTGCCAGCGGATCTATACCTGCAAAGGGTTCATCAAGAAGAATAAAAGAAGGATCAGTTGCAAGCACCCGTGTTATTTCAAGACGCCTTCTCTCTCCTCCAGAAAGGAGACCAGCCTTTTGAGAGGCAAGATGAGATATGCCAAACTCCTCAAAGAGTTTATCTGCTCTGAGATTCTGTTCTGATTTTAAAATGTTAAGGCCTTCTAAAACAGCAATAATATTTTGACGGACCGTGAGTTTTTTAAATACTGATGGTTCCTGGGGAAGATAGCCAATCCCTTTGCGGGCCCTTTTATACATGGGTAAATCGGTAATTTCCTGTTCCCCCATGAAAATTTGTCCTTTATCAGGCTTAACCATCCCTATCCCCATGTAAAACGTTGTGGTCTTACCTGCACCATTTGGTCCCAGCAACCCAACAATACTCTTTTTGTCAATATTTATCGTTACAGAATTTACCACCTTTCTATTACTATAAACTTTAACCAAATTTTGCAAAGAGAATGTTGCCATATTTAAAAATTATAGACTGTCAGATAATAACCCTATTTTAAAAGTTGGCACAAGTCCAGAGGGAGGGGTATTATAATACCCCGACGACCGATAATGAAGTGGAATTATTGATGTGACGATCTATGTTCCTTGTAACGTCTTAGGGTTCGCTCAAAAATAAATTAGCAATTTTAAGTGTTGAGCGAGCCCTTGGTCTGTATAACTCAATTGCCTGATAATTCTTTTTGTGAAAAAATAACCTTCACAGGTTTTTTGTCGCTGCTATCCACCGTAATCTGCCCGTCTGCTACATAAATAATGATCTTTGCACCGGTTACAAAAGTATTTTCCCTTGTCACGCTTGAATTCCCTGATAAAACAAGAACCTCTGTCTTAACAGCATATACAGCCCTGTCAGTTTTAGCAAACGCATTATCAAATATTATTTCAACATTACCTGTGGCAATAATTCTGCTTATGGATTCATTGGCTGCGATCTTTTTTTCATCCGCCTTAACACTCTTTTTATGAAATATTTTAAGACGGTCAGAAGTCACCACTGTGGTTTTCCGAACAGTTCTGACATTACCGGCAAATTCTGTGCACCCTGTCACCTGATCAATGATTAATCTATCTGCGGTAACATGAATCTTTCCGGAGCCAGGTTTTGCAGTGGGAGCCAATTTTGTATCAGCAGCATTCGATGGAAAAAAAGAAAAACAAATAATCAGCAGAAAATTTACCATTAAACAGATAAAAATATGATGATACTTTTTCATAGCTTTGAATTGAGAATCATTTTATCATTAAAAACTCCTGAGACATTCCCATCCAGCTGGAGCCTCTTTTTATCCAGGGAGACAGTCATTCTGGAAGCGGCAAAGCAGACCGATTCACTTTTAATTTTTACCGTAGTTTCTGTTGTGACCATACGTTTATTATGATCATAATGCAATCTCTCTGTAAAAAGCGTATAATCCTTACTTTCCACAACAACATTGTTGGTTACTTTCAGATCATTAGAGTCTGTATTGAGCACCCCTTTTTCAGCTGTGAGGCTAATCCGGGTACCATCTTTTAAAAAAAATATAACAAACAAACCCTTTAGGACCAATTGTTTTCCGATTTTGCCGTAATATCCTGCATCTGCGGTAAGGGACCATTCCTTTTTCCCGTTTTTTGCAGCCTCATGGTATATTTTACCAATAAAAATATCTGCGTTTTCAGGGATCGAGGAGATAAGTTTTTCAGGCTCTTTTGTAATATCCCTGCGTCCCATGAAAATAATTATAATGGCACACAAAAAAATAAAAGGGAAAAAAAGGAGCAGGAATTTTATTTTAATTTTTTTTACATAT
>CAZNFB010000004.1:28457-34210 GCA_964572105.1 uncultured Desulfobacteraceae bacterium | reverse complement strand
ACGCTACAAAAACAATTAAACTCCCCTCACGCAAGATTCTAACCGGACACTACTGCAAAACGCTGACATTTAAAAAAATCTGGTAACTATTCAGTGAACATGTACGGCAACAGGTATAATCTGATTAAACCTGCTGCCTATCTTAAATCAGCGACGCTGAATAGTTACAAAATCTGTAACTTTATGTAACGCCTGAGGCCACTTATTGGAAAAAATTGCCCAAACCCTTATAATTTAATAAAATGACATTCATTTTGTCAAACAAATTTTAGCCAGTATCTATTCTTCAGGCTTATTTAAAAGTTACTGTACATCGTCAAACTGCATGGTATAAAGTTTATGATATTCACCTTTTTTACTGATCAACTCCATGTGGGTTCCCTCCTCTTTTATCTGTCCATTTACCATAACAATTATTCTGTCAGCGTAACTTATGGTGGACAGCCTGTGGGCAATAATAAATGTAGTTCGTCCCTTCATTAAATTTTCAAGAGCTTTTTTTACAAGGGTTTCAGCTTCTGTATCAAGGGAAGATGTTGCCTCATCAAGAATAAGTATGGGAGCGTTTTTGAGCAAGGCCCTGGCTATACAGATCCTTTGTTTCTCTCCCCCTGAAAGCCGTCCCCCAAGTTCCCCTATGGGAGTATCAAACTTTTCAGGGAGAGTTTGTATAAAATCATATGCATAGGCAGCTTTTGCAGCATTTTCGATCTCCTTGAAAGATGCATTTTTATTACCATAAGCTATGTTATTTCTGATGGAGTCATTAAACAGAATGGGAGCCTGGGTAACCAGAGCAATCTCCTTTCGAAGGGAAGATATAGACAGATTTCTCACATCAATCCCGTCTATTTTCACAGCACCTTCAAAAATATCATAAAACCGGGGAATAAGGTTAACAAGGGTTGTTTTACCGCCACCACTGGCTCCAACCAGGGCAAGGATTTGCCCCTTTTCAACATGGAGATTAATATTTTTTAAAACCGATTTATCAGCATATGTAAAAGAAACATTATGAAAAATAACATCATGGGGGCCTGGATTAAGAATTGCAGGATTTTCAGACTCTTTAATATCCGTATCTCTGTTTATTATATCAAAGACCCTGTCTGCACCTGCCAGTCCTCCCTGAATAACATTATTTAATTTACTCAATTTTTTTACAGGGCCGTAGAGCATAAGAACCGCTGCTAAAAAAGAAAAAAAAGTTCCAGGGGTGGATTCTCCGGAAATCACCTTAAACCCCCCATACCACAAGACAAAGGCGACTCCAATTCCTCCAAGAAATTCCATTATTGGAGAGGTCATGGCCTTGGCCCTTACGGATTTCATCTCAAGCCTGAAAAGTCCCTTTGATTTTTTATAAAACCGTTCTTTTTCATGGGACTCCATGCCAAATGCCTTTACTATCATATTGCCTGAAAAGGTTTCATGGAGAAAGGAGTTTAGATCTCCCATGACTGCCTGCGCTCCCGAGCTGACCTTTCTAACCTTTTTTCCAAGTTTCACAACAGGATAAAAGGCCACAGGGAGAACAATCAAGGCAAAAATCGCCATTTTCCAGTCCCTGTACAATATTACACAAACCAGGCCGATAATTGTAAAAGAATCCCTTAAAGCACCGGTTACAGCCGATGAGACCATGGATTTAATAATGTTGACATCATTTGTTATCCTGGCCATTAAAACCCCTGTTGTCTCTTTATGGAAAAAAGAGACAGGAAGATCAGAAATCTTGTCATAAAGCATATTACGGAGCTTTCTTATTATATCCTGCCCCACATAGGACATTAAATATTCCTGACAAAACATTGCCGAGCCAAGAATAAAATAGACAGTAATCACAGCCAGGGGAATTATCCTGAGCATACGGACATCTTTATTAATAAAAATGTCATCCACAGCAGGTTTTATTAAAAATGGTATGGCAGATGTTGCTCCGGCAATAACAAGCATGCAGAGCATTGCAACAAAAAGCCGCAGCCAGCTGTTTTTTACAAGTTCTAGTAAATACTGATTTCTGGTTTTTGTTACTGAGTTAGGTTTTTTTTTTATTTTCATGTGATATTATGATTAAAATGGAGGTCTGCTTCCCTTGTAATTCTGTTTAATTCATTTTCAAGAGCCACCCTGCAAATATTTTCCTGTTTTTTGTCAGCTTTTGGTTCAACATACACAGGGTTACCATAAACTATTCGGCATCTGGTAAAGGGATAAGGAAGAATAAATTTGTCCCAGCTGTTAAAAATCCTGATTTTTCCTGCGCTGTAGGTAAGGGGTACAATGGGATAACCCATCTTCTTTGCCAGGGTTATTATTCCCCCCTTACATTTAAACCGCGGCCCCCTGGGGCCATCGGGTGTAATTGCTCCCGGCCTTACCTTTTGTTTTAAAACTCTTATAAGACCTGCCAGGGCACGGACGCCCCCCCTTGAAGTGGAACCCCGAACAGTTTTATTCCCCTGCCTTTGAAGAATTCGGCTTATGATTTCACCATCTTTTGAGCTGCTAACAATAATTGCACATTCGGATTCTTTATGCATATAGCTCATAAGCAGAATTCGTGAATGCCAGAGTGCAAATATAAACTTTTTTGAAGAAAAAATTGAACTTACATTATTGTATCCAATGGTTTCTATTTTTGTTGTAAAAAAAAGAGAATTTATAAAAAGATTTCCGAAAACACCCGTGAGATTCCCTTTTAATTCAATAATATTTTTTTTGATTTTATCAAACATCTATTTTCTCACACATCAATTTCCTGCAAGGTCCAGTGCTATTTCAGCAACACGCATGGAAGCTCCAGGACCTCCCAGTAAATCTTTTATACCAAGAAGTTCTTTTTTAACAGATTCCAGTTTTACTGGATTACTCAGCATGTTATAAAGTGTATCTGCTATCTTTTCTGGTGAAGCATCCCCCTGAATTAACTCAGGGACAATCTTTTTTCCAGCTATAAGATTCACAAGCCCTATATTCTCTACTTTTATCAAAGCCCTTCCAAGCATGTAACTCAAAGGGGATATCTTGTAAATTATAACCATGGGAGTTCCTGAAATAGCAGTCTCCAGGGTCACAGTTCCGGATGCAGCCACAACAATTCTGCTCCTATCAATAACCTCATCAACGCTTCCTGAATGAATTTCAAACTTCGTATTACCCTTGTAATCTCCAAAAATCCGGTTAACAAGACTTTTATCAACGGTGCCGGCCACAGAAACAATAACCTTAAGGTCTCTGTTTTTTGCAGAGAGGAGATCTGCTGCATCAAGCATCACTGGAAGATGGCGTATAATTTCACTATTTCTGGAACCTGGAAGTATCCCTAAAACCAGGTCAGGTTCTTTTTGAAAACCGGATTTATTGCCAGCGGAATTATCATCCAGCAAAGGATGTCCCACAAAAGAGGCGGGAATAGCATGTTTTTTATAATATTTTTCCTCAAAGGGGAGTATCAGAGCCATATGATCGACCAGCTCCCCTATTTTTTTTATTCGGCCCTTTCTCCATGCCCAAATCTGGGGACTAATATAATAAAGAACAGGTATTCCATTTTTTTTTGCAGCACCTGCAACATGGAGATTAAAATCAGGAAAATCTATCAGAATTAAAAGATCAGGCTTAAGGGTCTGTATTAATCGCCTGGCAGCAGCAAGTCCTTTTAATATGCTGGGAATTTTAGAAAAAACTTCGGTGATTCCCACCACGCAAAGCTGGGAAGCATGGACTATAATTTTAACCCCGGCAGCCTGCAAAGCCTCCCCGCCTATGCCGCAGAAAAAAAGATCATCCCTTTTTTCCTTCATTGCCATAACAAGTTTAGCTCCGTGTTTATCACCAGAAGCTTCACCCGCTATAATCATAATTTTTTTTTTTATTTTTAACTCCCCCATGGGACTATAGCCCCAAAAACCGGGTGTTGGCCGAATGAATCTGCTCCATTGTAATTAGAGCTATTTTTAAGGCATCGCGCCCCATTTGTCCGGTCACCGCTGGAACTTTCCGGCTTTTCACAGAATCAACAAAAGAAAAAAGCTCCTCTTTTAAAACATCGGTCTGGGAAAACTCAATTTTTTTTATTCCCATCCCGGGAATGATCCCATCTACTGTTTTTGCGTCTTTACCTATGATAGTTATATTCTGGTTGGCAAAATCGACGGATATATACGCATCCCTTTGGAAAAGCCTGACTTTACGCTCGTTTTTAGTGGAAATTCTGCTTGCCGTAATATTTGCAATACACCCGCTTTTAAACTCAAGCCGGGCGTTTGCAATATCAACATGGCTGGATATAACAGGAACACCCGAGGCTTGGATACTTTTGATTTCTGATTTAACAAAATTTAATATAATATCAATATCATGGATCATAAGATCAAGCACCACGCTTATATCTGTCCCCCGCTCCTTAAAAAGACTTAATCTGTGGGATTCAACAAACATCGGTTTTTTTAAAATTCCAGCAAGGGCAACCACAGCAGGGTTAAACCTCTCCAGATGTCCCACTTGAATGATAAGGCCCCTTGATTCTGCATGATCCAAAAGTTCATCTGCCTCATTAAGAGTCGCTGTTATCGGTTTTTCAATGAGAATATCTATATCCCTTTTTAAAAAATCCAGGGCCACAGAATAATGTTCTGGAGTGGGGACAACTATACTGACAGCATCAACAATCCCCAGCAGGTCTCTGTGATTAAAAAACGCTTTTGTCGACAATTTGTCTGCCACGGCAAGAGCTCTTGATTTATCAGTATCAACAACGCCCACAAGCTCCACATCATCCATGTGAGCATATTTTTCAGCATGAAATTTTCCAAGATATCCGGTACCCACAACTCCCAGACGAAGTTTTTTCTTTGTTTCTTTCATCCTAATCACCTTTTTTAGTGGCAACTATTGCAATTTTATATTTATCTGCAAGGGATATCATCTCTTCCCTGTCAAAGACCAGAGTCTTTCCGGCTTCAATTACAAGTACCCTTGCTTTTACTTCGTGCATATTCAAAATAGTATCTGCTCCAATTGCAGGGACATCAAATCTTGTATCCTGATCAGGTTTACAGACCTTGACCACTACAGCAGAACCGTTTCCCAGGTTACCACCCCTTTTAATTGTTGCGTCTGTTCCATCAACCGCCTCCACCGCTAAAACAGATCCTCCGCCAACCACAACGCACTGTCCTATATCGAATCTGCCTATCTCCTTTGCCAGTTTCCACCCAAGCTCAATATCTTTTTTCTCGGCTTTTGTCGGCTTTGACTTTGTCCAGCAGCCTTCCTTTGCCAGTAGATCAGGAAGGAGAAAGGTTGATGGAAGTATTTGGATTCCTTCCTTTTCCAGCAGGCCCGCAAATGCGGTCAATATGGTATCATCATGGGTGTGCCTTAATCTGGCAATAAGAGAGACAGCCTTTATATCCGGCCTGACATCTAAAAACATCCTGGTTTTTTTTATGGCGCCGATTATCACGGCTCTGGTTACTTTGTTTGCCTTAAAAAATTTAATAAGCCGATTAAGCTGCCCCAGGTGTATCCATTTGATAGACTCCACATGCTCTTCGAGTTCGGAATCTGCCTCATTAATATATGCAGCCGTAAAAACTGAATAACCTTTTAATTTTGCTGCTTTAGAAAAAATTATCGGGAACTGACCACTCCCTGCTATGAGTCCAATTTTCATAAAAGTATTTGTTTTATTGTAACTGTTCAGTTGTTGTAGTTATTCAGCGATACGCATCAACTATGGATGTTCA
>CAZNFB010000004.1:0-28357 GCA_964572105.1 uncultured Desulfobacteraceae bacterium | reverse complement strand
AATTATTTATATGAACATCTATAAATAATTACATTTTACCTTGTAATACCCCGTTGGGATGATTTAATAAACTCGATAAGGGAGATCACTTCCGGAGTCTGATCAATTTCTGCCTTAACCCGCTCAATGGCCTCATTTAAGGCAAGGCCAAAACGAAAGATAATTCTGTAAGCCTTTTTCATCGGCGACAAAGCCTCTTCTGAAAATCCACAGCGTTTTAATCCAACTTTATTTAATCCATGAAGTTTAGCCCTGTCTCCGGCCGCGATAACAAAAGGGACAATATCCTTTACAACAGCAGCTTTGCCACCCACATATGCATAATCACCGATTCTTACAAATTGATGAACAGCGGTGAGGCCTCCAATGGTGACATGGCTGCCGATGGTTATATGACCGGCCAGGGTGGCGGCATTAGCCATAACCACTCTGTTACCTGTTTTACAATCATGTGCCACATGGGCGTAGGCCATTATAAAATTTTCATTACCTATTTCAGTTATTCCCCCGCCAAAACCTGTGCCCCTGTTTATGGTGACAAATTCTCTGATAACACAACCACGCCCAATTTTAACCCAGGTTTCTTCACCTTTAAAATTCAAAGCCTGGGGCTCTGCCCCAATGGATGCATATTGAAATATACGGCAGTCAGAACCTATTGAAGTAAAGGAATCAACAACCACATGGGGGCCTATTACAGTACCGGAGTCTATGATTACGTTGGCATTGATAATTGAATAGGGGCCTATGGATACATTCTGTCCAATTTGAGCGTCGGGATTTATTATAGCTGTTTCATGGATCACTATTTTTCTCCCAAAGAAGCCATTAATTCAGCTTCGGTCACAATCTTTCCGTCGACTTTGGCGGTTCCGGCCATTTTAAAAATAGTCGATCTGTGACGTATTATTTTAACATCAAAAATAAGCTGATCCCCCGGAATAACAGGCTTTCTGAACTTAACCTTATCCATCCCCATAAAATACATTGCTGAATTTTCCAGCTTTCCACCCACTGTTTCGTAGGCCAGCACACCCCCGGCCTGAGCCATGGCCTCCACTATAAGAACACCTGGCATAATAGGCTCCCTGGGAAAATGTCCCTGGAAAAAAGGCTCGCTGATCGTAACATTTTTTAACGCAACAATGCTTTCACCAGGGACAAGGTCAATGACCCTGTCCAAAAGAAGAAAAGGGTATCTATGGGGTAAAAACTCCATAATCTTTAAAATATCATAAGGTTTATCCATTATTCGATTCCCTGCTCCTTATTTTTTACTGATTTTGTCCAAAATTTTTTCAACTTTTAAAAGTCGCTTATTGATCTGGGGAAGTCTTGGGAGAAGAGTATGAACCCTTAACCATAATTTATGGGGCATTTCAGGAACACCTGAAACCACGTTGCCGCTTTCAACCGATTTTGTTACACCGGCCCTGGGGCCGATGGTAACATTATCCCCAATCTGAAGATGACCTCCTACCCCAGCCTGGCCTGCCAGAACAGCGTTCTTTCCAATACTTGTACTTCCTGAAATTCCAACCTGTGCAACAATAACAGAATTTTCCCCCACAGTAACATTATGTGCCAGGTGAACAAGGTTGTCTGTTTTAACCCCTTTTTTTATCCATGTCTGGCCGAAAACAGCCCTGTCTATGGTATTACATGCACCGATCTCCACATCGTCATCTATTTTTACAATGCCGCTGTGATAAATTTTATGATACTTTTTTCCGTCAGGAGCAAAACCAAAACCGTCGCTTCCTATAACTGTACCTGCATGTATAATAATTCTGCTTCCCATAATGGTGCCACGGTAGATTGTCACGTTGGGATATATGCAAACATCATCCCCCAGAACAACATCATCCCCCAGGACAACATTGGGATGCAAAACAACATTATTCCCAAGCTTTACATTTTCCCCGAGCACCACAAATGGAGCAATGGAAATATTGTCACCAAATTTACAATTATTTCCCACCCGGGCATCAGGGCTGATACCACCAGTAAAAGAAGGCGGATTTTTTCCCTGGACAAAAAACTGGAGAACTTTTGCAAAGGCCACCCTGGGGTTATCCAGAATAATCAGATTTTTTGGAGTATCAATCTGACCAGATTCAAATTTGCTCTTTGGAATAATCAATGTACCAGCAGAAGTTTCATTAATCTTTTTCAGATATTTTACACTTTCTGCAAGAACAATATCATCCTGGGCAGCATTTTCAAAAGGTGCCGCACCGCATATAATCGAATCGGGATCCCCTTGTACCTGCCCGGAAACCAAAACAGCAATTTCCTTAAGGGATAGCTTGCGCACTGATTCAACCTTTAACTTGGGATCAGTTTTTTTTGGTTTTTGCATTATATTTTTCAATAACTGTATCTGTAATATCTATTGCATTGGGATAATAGACTACGCTCGATTTTTCTATTATCATGAGATATCCCTCTTTTTTACCTATTTGTTCGACTATACCAAAGACATCTTCTTTAAAGCCTAAAACATGTTTCTTTTCCAGGGCAAAGAGCTCAGACTGATATTTTTTTTCAAGGACCTTAAAGTCATTAATTTTTATTCTAAGCTCACGCCCTTTTTCATCACGCATCTCCTTGCTCATAACAAGGGCTTCACGCTCCAGCCTTTTTTGCAGATCTTCTATTCCTTTTTTCTTTTCCGTTAAATCGGCCTCCATTTTTTTCCCCTGCTTATTAACCTTGCCAAGGGCTTCTTTACCTGAATCAGAGACTTTAAGAATTTTCTGAAAATCTATAACACCCAATTTGGCAACATCTGCTGCAAAAGCGTTAAAAACAAGAAAAAAAGAAAAAAGAACTGTAACATGAAAAACTTTTTTTTTGATCATAATATCCCCCTTTTTATTTATTAATAGACACCATGGCCTGGCAGACACAGCAAAACATAAAAGCGTTTATTTTATAAATTTATTTATCGCTCACCTTTTTTATATAAAATTAAAAGGCTGCCCCCATGGAAAATTCAAAACGGCCCCCCTCTCCTGCGTCTTTTTCAGGATCAAGTATATAACCGTATTCCAGACGTAACGGCCCCATGGGTGAGTTCCATCTTACACCAAAACCTATACTTTCCCGCAACCTGTCTAACTTGATGCTTTCTCCATCATCATAAAGATCGCCTGTATCAAAAAAGATAAGGCCCATAATCCCCCCGGCACCATCAAAAGGAAAAAGACATTCAAAATTGGCCTGAACAAATTTATATCCCCCCACTTCAGTCTCAACCACATCCCCTTTCTCATAGTAATAAGGATATCTTTCATAAAGATCTATGGTCTCTTTCGGTGCCAGATCTTCCCACTCAAAACCACGCAATGAATTAATACCACCTAATCTAAAGAGGTCATAGTCAGGCAGAACCTTTCCGGAAGTTTTCCACATGATCCCTGTTTTCCCATGGGCAAAGCCGACAAACTTCCAGAATAAAGGAAAATACCACCCTGTTTCCATGCGTACTTTTGTATACCCAACATCCCCCCCTATTCCGGCATACTGGACTGATATGCTGTGATCAGATCCTTTTGTCGCATTAAAAGCCTTATTTCTTGAGTCATAATTTAATCTGGTGGTCAGACTGCTGGAGGTAATTGTCTGATCATTGAGTTCGTAAATGGACTCAGGCGTATCATAATAATAATTGCTGATATCACCCATATCAATGGAGTATGAACATGAAACCCGCGTATAATCAAAAACAGGATAACCCACATAGAGCCCGCCGCCCTGACTTTTGGTATCGTAATAATCATATTCCCGTTTCCAGTTATATAAATTTATTCCACCAGACCAGCGGGAATCGAAGATCCAGGGCTCCTTAAAGTCGAGAATATAGCTAGTTGTTTTACTTCCAAGCTCTGCTTTTAAGGATAGTATCTGACCCCGGCCAAAAAGGTTCCTTTGGGAGATGGAAGCCATCACAAAAGCATTTTCTTCACTGCTGTATCCACCCCCGAAAGATATGGCGCCTGTTGGCTTCTCTTTCACATTGACTTTCAACACCATCTTATCATCCGAGCTCCCCTTGGATGTATTTATAGAGAGATCTTCAAAAAAATCGAGTCTCACCAGGTTTCGTTCAGCCCGCTTTAAGGCAGTTCTGCTGTAAGGCCCCTGTTCAATAACGGGAAGTTCCCGCCTGATAACCTTATCTCTGGTTTTTGAGTTCCCTGTGATAAGAATCTTCTCAAAATAGACTTTTTCACCCTTGGAAACAACATAGGTAATATTAACAGTTTTTGTATCAGGCTCTGAATTGATACGGGGCAAAATATCGACATATGCATAACCCAGGTCAGAATAAAGATCTGCTAAAGCGAGTATATCATTATGAATGACCTCACGGTTATAAAATGTTTCTTTTGTGATCTTTAGCGCTTTAAGCAAATCCCCCTTAGGGATTACTGATTCTCCATCCAGATCAACCTTTCCCACCTTGAACCGCTCTCCCTCCTGGATTCTTATGGTAATCTCTATCCATTCACCTTCATATTCAACTTCCGGCTCGCCGATCTTGGCGTGCATATAACCGTTATTATGATAAAAAGCATATAATCTGGCAGCATCCTGGTACAAATCATCTTTATTCAGCACCCCCGATGAAGTAAGAAAAGAGAAAAATCCTTTTTCCTTTGTGCTTATCAGCTTTTTTAACTCTTTGTCTGAATATATACTGTTTCCCATTAAGACTATCTGCCTCACCTTGACTTTTTTACCCTCTTCAAGGATAAACTTAAGGTCAACACGGCCGTCTCCTAGCTCATGGGTTTCATAGGTAATCTTGACATTATGATACTGCTTTTCTTTATATAGTTCTTCCATCCTGACAATATTTCTGCGTATATCAAACACATTGAGAATGGACCCCTCTTTTATTGTTAAATTTTCCTTGGCTTCCTCAGGGGTAAAAACACCAAGCCCCCTGAAACTTATGGTTTTAATACTCGGTTTTTCTTTTACCTTGAAAATAACAACTTTGCCATCGGGGCTCTCTTCAGTTTCAATCCGGATATCATCAAAATACCCCATGGCGTATAACGCCTTAAGATCTTTTGAAAAATTTTTCAGCAAATACATCTCGCCGGGGGAGGTGGATATTATTTTTCTGATAACATCAGTCTCTATCCGTTTATTTCCAAGAACAATTATCTTGGCCACAATTTCCTGCTTAAAAATTTTGTTTATTATTCTGGAAGAAAGTTTTTTTGCCACACCGGGAAGATCCTCCAGCCCTTCCCCCTCCACATCAAAGGACTCAAAGAGCTTATTGTTTGAAACTTCCAAAATTTTTACATTTAATAAAAACTTTTCCTCCTTCCAAACCTGTTTTCCCAAAATCAGATAATCAGCTCCGACCCTGGCTCCTCTGGCACACATATCGTCAATATCGGTTAAATCTATATCTGCAGATCCGAAAATAGAAGAAGAATCCATAAGGATTGCGCCATCGTTTTCAAGGTGCATCTTGATGTTATTTTGTATTTCAACCCCTAAGTAGGAATAATCTTTCCCCCCCTCGATTTCAAAAGGTAATACAATAACCTGTACAGACTCAAGGGAATATGCCAAAGAAGAGATTGTCAATATAAGAATAATTAAATAAAATTTTATATATTTATACATAGTCATAAAAACTTCCATGATTATAGATTTTCGAATAATTGAACCTTGAAAAAAATGTAATTATTCAGAGATACTGAATTACAGATTTAAAATTATTTGAACGTATTAGAGGTCGTAAACTTTTCATGGTTTAATTAGGAACGGAGATGAAATAAGTTGAGCAGAAATAGCGCAGGATTTTGGCCCATATACAAGGCGCATTAAAAGTTGCATACTATACGTATTCGGCCTTTGATGCAACGAAGTAGATGGACCAAAAGACAAGCTATTTCGTTTAACTTATAAAATTTTCGTTCCTTAGCTTATACCTGAAGGGACACATATCAACTGCATAGTTACAAAAAATTAAACAATTTTTCCATCAACAATTGTCAGAGAACGTGACATGTAAGATGCAAGCTCAGCATTATGTGTAACCAGAACCAGAGACATCCCCAACTCCTTGTTCAGCTCCAAAAGGAGCATATGAATATGATCGCTGTTTTTTTGATCAAGATTTCCAGTTAATTCATCTGCCAAAAGTAAAGGAGGGTTCAAGACCAGTGCCCTTGCTATGGCAACCCGCTGCTGTTCTCCTCCGGATAACCTGCCTGCCATATGGGACAATCTTTCTTCAAGCCCAACGCGCACTAGAATTGCCTCTGCAATCTCTTTCCCCTTTTTTTTTGATTGACCGTTTATCAGTGCCGGGATCATAACATTTTCAAGGGCGGAAAATTCAGAAAGCAGATGGTGAAACTGGAATACAAAACCGACAGATTCATTACGAAATTTTGCAAGGCGGGTATCATCAAACCCAAAAACATCCTTCCCCTTAAATAAAAGTGTTCCTGTGTCAGGCCTGTCAAGGGTCCCCAGTATATGGAGAAATGTCGATTTACCTATCCCTGATGCACCTGTAACAGCCACTGTTTCACCAGGCTTCAGTTCAAAATCAGCAGATTTTAAAATATTTATGGAGACACCGCTGCTGTTAAAACTTTTATTCAGATGTCTGGCACAAATAAGGGGGCATGGTAAAACAGATTGACCAGCATCATCAACCATAACGGATTGCCTCAACAGGATCAAGCTTGGCTGCCTGGTTCGCCGGATAAATTGCTGCTAAAAAACAGATCACCATGGTTGATCCTACAATTAAAAAAACATCCAAAGCTTCCAGCTTAACAGGGAGGGTGGTAAAATAGTAAACATCCCCGGGAAGTTCAATAAATTTATAATGTTTCAAGATAAAACAGCCTGAAAAACCGAGACACATTCCCAAAATTGCCCCGACAAACCCTATAACCAGCCCTTTAAAAATAAAAATTTTTCTGATACTTTTATTTGAAGCTCCCATGGCTTTTAATATTGCTATATCCCGGGTTTTTCCCATTACCATCATTATTAATGTACTGGCTATGTTAAAAGCAGCCACGAGGACGATAAGGGTCAGTATAATAAACATCGCCTTTTTTTCCAGTTTAAGGGCTGAAAAAAGATTATGGTTCATCTGTATCCAGTTTTTTGTAACAAAAAAACTACCAGGATATTTCCCATTTAATTTAGCGGCAATTTTTTTTCCCATGGATGGGGCGGTATAAATATCGGTTATTCTGATTCCGATTCCTGTGACGGAATTTTTCATGCGCAAAATCTTTTGTGCTTCATTGAGATGAATCAAGGCAAAGGAAGAATCATACTCATACATACCCGATTGAAAAACATCTACCACAACAAACCTTTTCATGGCAGGGAGATGTCCCGCAGGGGAAAGCATACCTTTGGAGGATATTACATAAACCGAATCCCCTTTTATAACTCCCAGTATTTCCGCAAGCTGGGTACCCAGTACGATTTTTGGTGTTAATAAATTCTGCTTGTTATTGATCCCAATGGAACTGCGTAAAACAGAGCTGTTAAATTTTTTCATCTCCAAAACTGTGGTATCAGGATCTATACCCCGTAAAACCACGCCTGCAGTCCTGGATGAAGAACGGAGCATAACCTGGGTATGAATATAAGGGGAAGCCTTTGTAACACCATTAATTTTTGTAATATCACTGGTAATCTGCTGATAATCACTAAATGCACCCTTATAACGCATTAGCAAAACATGGGCATCCATACCCAGAATGCGTGCCCTGAAGTCAGATTCAGCCCCTGACATAACGGCAATGACAACTATCAAGGCCATTACACCTATTGTAATTCCCAGAATTGAAAGAATGGTGATAAATGAAATAAAGGCCGATTTTTTTTTTGACTTAAAATAACGGCTGCCTATAAAGTATTCATACGTCATATGGGTTTCAGTCCAGCCTATATTCTGGTATCAGGTTTCATATGGGGGAATAAAATAACCTCCCGTATGGAAGAAGAATCTGTTAAAAGCATAACCAGCCTGTCTATACCGATTCCTTCTCCTGCGGTGGGGGGCATCCCGTATTCCAGGGCCTCTATATAATCCGTATCCATATGATGGGCCTCAGCATCCCCTGCTTCCCGATCTTCCACTTGTTGTTTAAATCGCTGGTTTTGATCCTCAGGGTCATTAATCTCTGAAAATCCATTGGCAATCTCATAGCCTGCAATGAAAAGTTCAAACCGATCCGTAAGTTCAGGCTCTTTTTCACTCCTTCGTGATAAAGGAGAAACTTCCACAGGGTATCCAGTGATGAATGTGGGTTGTATCAGTTTGGGTTCCACAAGCAAATCAAAAAGTTTTGTAACAAGTTTCCCGTGCCGCCCGGATTTATCCGGAGCTACCCCCTGCTCCAGTGCAAAAACAGAGAGTTTTTCAGGATCATTTAAAACCACGGGATCAACCCCTCCGATCTCCTCCAGGGCTGTTAAAAGAGGAATCCTGTCCCATTTGCCACCGAAATCGATTGTTTCCCCCTGATATGTAATCAAAGAAGAGCCGGTGATCTCCAGAGCAATTTTTAAAAACATCTCCTGGGTCATATCCATTAAATCTTCATATGTTGAATATGCCTGATAAAATTCAAGCATGGTAAATTCAGGGTTATGACGTGCTGAAACCCCTTCATTTCTGAAATTTCGATTAATTTCAAAGACCCTTTCAAAACCACCTACAATCAACCGCTTCAGATACAGCTCCGGGGCTATCCTTAAAAAAAGATCGATACCCAGCGCATTATGGTGTGTTACAAATGGTTCAGCTTCTGCCCCTCCGGGAAGAGGCTGCATCATTGGAGTTTCCACCTCAAGAAATTCTTTTTCAAGAAGAAAAGAGCGTATCAGCTGAATTGTCCCGGCTCTTTTAATAAAACAATCCCGCGTATCAGGGTTTATGATTAAATCTACATAACGCTTCCTGTAACGTTTTTCAGGATCTTTAAGACCATGAAACTTTTCAGGAAGCGGCAGTCTTGCCTTGCTGAGAAGTTTCAACTCCTTTGCAAGCAAAGTCCATTCACCGGTTTTGGTTTTAAACATTCCTCCTGTTAAACCTACAAAATCACCAATATCAAGCTGTTTAAAAAGATTATATGTTTCTTCCCCTAATAAGTCTTTTGTCACATATGCCTGGAGCTGCCCTGTCCGATCAGAAAACCTGATAAAGGATGATTTGCCAAACTTGTTAATGGCCATCATTCTGCCCGCTGCTGTGAAAACAGGATCATGTTCATTAACAGCTTCAGAAGTTTCCTTGATCCTTTGTTTAATGTCAGCTATGGAGTGGGAAACTTTAAAATCATTTGGATAAAGATTTAGACCTCTGGCCTTTAAATCTTCAATTTTCTGCTGCCGCTGCTCAATTACAGTTGTTGTTTTTTTCATATTTCAGCCAAACCTTAAATTTTGCCCCAGGAAAAATTATAATTTTTTTTAAACTCTTTTAAACTCAAGAAAGCCGAAATTTTTAATCGCAGGAATAAATTGAGTACTTCGAAAGTTAAACATTTGGAACCCGGCGCAGATATCGGCGAAAAAAACAGTTTCCCCTGGAGCGTTGCATAGCATATTATATTGTTTCAAATAAGGAACGGAGATGAAATAAGTTGAGCAGAAATAGCGCAGGATTTTGACCCATATACAAGGCGCATTAAAGGTTGTATACTATACGTATTCGGCCTTTGATGCAACGAAGTAGATGGGCCAAAAGACAAGCTATTTCGTTCAACTTATAAAATTTTCGCTCCTAATATATACGGCAGCAGGTATAATCTGATTAAATCTGCTGCGTATCTTAAATCAGCGACGCTGAATAGTTACCAAATAACTTGTAAAAAAGTTAAAAACTAGAATTGGTAACGTATTTAGGATGGAGTGTCAAGGATTGATTTGGGATGTCGGCGGTATCAATTACCTGGAATCTCAATGAAAACGTGGTCCCGTGGGCTAATTTACTCTCCACATTAATCTGACCATCATATATTTCAAGTATACTGTGAACAATGGAAAGGCCCAGGCCGGTTCCCTGTGATTTTGTTGTAAAAAACGGATCAAAAATCGATTTCATTCTATCTGCCGGGATTCCGCAGCCAGTATCAGAGATTTTAACTTCAACATAGTTATTTGGTAGCAAATTTATATTAATGGTAATGGAGCCGACTTTATCTATCGCTTGAGCAGCGTTTAGCACAAGGTTCCAAAAAATTTGACGAAAATGTTCCGGATCTATTTCAATCCAGACTTCTGATGCAGGGTTACATGTAATTAAAATTTTATGATCATGGGAATTATCCTTTTTAAAAAAATCAACAAGCTGAGCCAGCTCCCTGCCAAGCTCCAGAGGTACAAGTTGACCAGAAGGGGGCTTGGCTAATAAAAGAAAATTGTTAGCAAGAGAACTCAACCGGTTTGCTTCCCTCAAAATTATCTGTACAAGCTTGTCATGATTCGGATTATATTGCAGATCATCCCTTAACAGCTGTATGGATCCGGTTAAGGCTGCAAGGGGATTTTTAAGCTCATGGGCAAGTCCTGCTCCCATGCTCCCCATGAGCGCCAGTCTGTCCACGCGCTTCACATGATCTTCCATGGCTTCAAGCTCTTTTTTTGACCTTAGTATCTGTTCAGAAAGAAAACTGCTTAAAAAAGCCACAGCAAAACATGCACCCATGGTAATAATTAAATTATAAACCACATGCTCAAAATCGAAAATTCCCGCGCCCCTTCCCCCTTCCAGCAAAAAAGGATCAATAATACCATAATATTCAAGGTTGATTATAATTCCATATTGAATACTGCAAAGAGCCGCCACAATCATACACCCATTTCTTAAAAGAATCATGCTGGAATAGATTACTACGACAAGATAACAAAAAGAAAAAATACTTGAAAATCCACCTGTTGAAAAGACAATGGCTGTTACAAGAATTGTGTCCAACCCAATTTGTATACAAACAAAAAAATTTGTTCTGGTGACATGGGGGAGGATAAGAAGATAGGATAATGACAAAAAAAAGATTATCCCCACAATTCCGTAAAGAATCATCAGATTCGTTTCAAACGGAGAGTAGTCATAGGAAAGCTGCAAAAAAATGGTGGCAGATAAAAGGAGGGTGGTAAAAATAAGCCGAATCAGGATTGCCCACTTAATTGTAAAAGAAAAATCCTTGTCAGCATGTAAATATTCAACTGACCACTTCATAAGCAGTTTAAACAGCTCCAAAGGGTAATAGGCCCCGGATTAATGCAGCTTTCAGAAATAAATCGGGAGCTTATTCACAAAAGGGTGATTTGTTTAAAAGGGCGCAATAGAAAAAAGTAACATTTTATTATCACTAAAGCGGTTTTTGCCCGCAACCCAAGTCAAGTCGTATCGCAATGGAAAAATACAATTCGGACATCCACCACCGCATTTAATTGCATGAATTTGTCATTATGCCAAACCATATTCACGGAATCATTGAAATCACCACCGTAGGGGCGGATTCCATATCCGCCAAAGAACAGGGGCAGAAATGGATTCTGCCCCTACTAAATTTTCATTATAATTTTCTTGTTTTTTTATGACAGGGTTTCAGGAGACTGCACTGGCCATTGTAAATATCGGCAGATACAGCGCAACAACCAGACCGCCTATGACTATCCCTAAAAATACCATCATTACAGGCTCTATCATTGAGGTCAGGTTTTCCACAGCCTGATCAACCTCTTCATCATAAAAATCTGCAATTTTTTCCAGCATGGCATCCAAAGCTCCGGTCGATTCCCCCACAGATATCATCTGGCAGACCATTGAGGGAAACACGCCGCTCTCCTCAAGGGGCTCAGACATGGTACGCCCCTCTGTGATGGCTGATCGAACTTTATATATTGCTTTTTGAACAGTCATATTACCGGCTGTCTTTGCCACGATATCCAGGGAATCAAGAATTGCCACTCCACTGGAAAGCATTGTTCCCATGGTACGGGTAAATTTGGCCACAGCGACCTTGCGGAGCAAAATACCAAAAACAGGGAGCTTAAGAAAAAGATCATCCAGCATAGCCCTCCCCTTGTCAGTTGCGTAAGTTTTTTTATAGGCAATGGTAAAAAGAATTACCCCGAGTATTATCCAGCCGATGTTTGCCCGTGTGAAGTTACTCATATTCACAACAATAACCGTGGGTGCAGGGAGACTCCCACCCATATCAGCAAACATGCTCTCAAACACCGGAATAACAAAAATCATAATTACACAAACAACAATCACAGCAACAACAACTGTGATAAGCGGATAGACCATGGCGCCCTTAACTTTGGCCTTTAACTTGGCAGCTTTTTCAAGGTATGCAGAAAGTCTTTGCAAAATAGTATCAAGGATACCCCCGGCTTCGCCGGCTGCAATCATGTTTACAAAAAGGTCATCAAACTGTTTGGGATATTTTTTTAAAGCATCGGCAAGGGTGGATCCCGATTCAACAGTCTCCTTTATCTTCTTCAGCATTTTTTTAAATGTTGGATTTTCCTGCTGGGAATATAAAATGTCAAGGCATTGAATTATGGGAAGGCCGGCATCGATCATTGTGGAAAATTGCCTTGCAAAAAGTATTATATTCTCAAGTTTGACTCTTGGCTGTAAAAAAGCGATACTTTCAAATAGATCTTTCGGTTTTTTCTTGATTTTAGCAGGAACGATATTTATGCGGCGCAAGTGGTTCTTTACTGCTTGTTCATCCGCAGCCTCCAGCTCCCCCTTTTGTGATGCATTTTTATTATTTTTTCCTTCCCACAGAAAAATCGGCATACTCCCCCCATTTTAATTTTAAATGCAAATTGTCATATGCTTAAACTTCCCACGGTGGTCATGTTATTAGTCATATACAGGTGCTGCATAAATAAAGTTCATACACTATTTACGAACAAAAAAAATCCCGTTGGGCATTTCACGTTTTACAATTTCACCTTTTTTTATTAAATTATCTAATTCAATTAAAAGATCGTCAAGATTAATTCCCGACATCTCAGATATCTCCCCTGCAGTCAATGGCCTTCGTTTTATGGTTGTCAGCAGCCGTTTATAATAAGCTTTTGCAGGCACAGAAGCATGCTGTTTTAAATAGCGCTCCGGCAGAATGTTTTCTTTACCAAAACATTCTGTCACCCTTTTTAAAACCTCCGGGCTTGCAGGTTTTATCCATTTTTTGGTCCCTGGCCTGTCAATGGAGTTTAAATAAATACTATCAGGTTTTATTTTATTATAAATTTTTTTTAATTTTAAAAGTTCACCATCAGATTCATTTATACCGGGCATTATAAAAAATTCAACTAAAAAATTTTTATTATAACCTTTTCGCAAAGATACTAATCCATCGATAACGCGCAAAAAATTTAACTCATTATGGGGTCTGTTGATTTTAATAAAATTTTCTTTAGAACCGGCGTCGATGGAAACCTTTAAAAGATCGATTTCAAGTATCTCTTTTCTTAATTCCGGCATGAAAAAAAGAGTGCCGTTTGAAAGTAATGCTGTTTTATACTGTGGATATTCGATTTTTAAAAATTTTATAATTTCCTCTATTCCCGAGTGAAGGGTGGGCTCCCCTGAGCCTGAAAAAGTTATAAAATCAAGGTGCGGCCCGGATGATAAAAAATCTTTTAACTCCTCTTTGACAAGATCCACTGGAACATATTCAGCCCTTTTAAGGGTTTTGTCAGTTGTTTTGCCGCACTCGCAATAAAGACAATCCAGGGTACATGTTTTATGGGGAACAAGATCCACCCCCAAAGATATCCCAAGCCTCCTGGAAAGAACAGGGCCGAAAATATATTTATATTCAGCAGACTTTTCAGTAATCCCCATTAAACAATCCTTTTAAAAGATTTTTCAAAAAATACCGATGACAAGCTTATCCATGTAGGCCTGCCGTGGGGACAGCGGGAAGAATTTTCACATCCATCCAGCTGATTAAGAAGTTCCTCCATCTGTTCATGAGCAAGGCTCTGTTTTGCCCTTATTGCACTGTGGCAGGCAATAAGCATCAAAAATTGATCAAGTTTGCTGGAGATTCCCGATGAAGAGCCTGTTTCCGCCATGGTCTCAACAACTTCAAGAATAACAGATTTCACATCTGCACAGGAGATAAAAACGGGTACAGCCTTAATGATAAATGAATTCCCTCCAAAATGTTCCATGTCAAATCCGGCTTTGACGAGGTCAGGAAGAATTTTCTCCAGTATATTTTTCTCCATGAACCCCAACTCCAACGTTTCAGGCACAAGGAGCTGCTGGGCAGGACCCATTGAATTTTCAACCCCTTTTTTAAGCTGCTCAAAAAGAATTCTTTCATGGGCTGCATGCTGGTCTAACAGCACAAGTCCTTCATCAGATTCGCAAAGAATGTAAACATTATGGAGCTGCCCTATTATTCGTAATCCTGAAAAATATTTTTTATTCCAAAAAGTTGCCTGCTTTTTTGCGGGGATCTCTTTTTGGGAAAAATCAGATCTTGTTTCTATATTTAATTGTTCCGGCATATCCCTGGTTGAATTATAATCAACTGGAGGCTCAAAAACATAACCGGCCGCGGGATCTGATGCAGGAGCATATTTTGTTACAGCATAATCTGTATCGGTTGTTTCCCATTTTGGCTGTTCTGCAATATCAATGGTGGAAGAGACCCCCTTTACAACCAGATCATGAACAGCTTTTTGCTGAAAAAATCTGACCTCGTTCTTGGCAGGATGGACATTAACATCCACATCCCCGTGGGGGAGAGTGATAAAAAGGACTGCTGTGGGAAATTCACCCTTCATCAATCTTCCGGCATAGCCCTCAATAAGAGCATGGCGGACTGTTTTGTCCCGCACAAACCTCCCGTTAACATATATGTACAAACCCCTTGAAGTAGCTCTAAGGTCTGCAGATGATGAGATCCAGCCTGATACACTGTATAATCCTTCTTTGTATTCGACTTGATAAAAACTGTTTTTCATATTTTTGCCAAGTACATCAGCGACTCTGTTGGAAGGGTCTGATACAGATGACCAATCTTTTATCACCTTTCCATTATGGGAAATTTTAAAATGGACACCAGGATGACTCAGGGCAATTTTAGATGTAATATCAGAAATATGAGCCATCTCTGTATTTATTGTTTTTAAAAATTTACGTCGGGCAGGGACATTAAAAAAAAGCTGCTTCACTGTAACCATGGTACCGGAAGGGGCACCGGGCCGGGTGACTTTTTTTATTTTTCCCCCATCAACAAAGATACTGGTTCCGGGTCCATGGTTATTTTGATTGGTTTCAAGATAAAATTTGGAGACCGATGCCATGCTTGGAACAGCTTCACCTCTGAAGCCAAGGGTCTTTATTGAAAAAAGATCAGATTCATTGGAGATTTTACTTGTTGCATAACGTTCAAGGGATAAAAGGGCATCATCATGGGTCATTCCGGATCCGTTATCTGCAACCCTGATTAAAGACCGCCCACCTTTTTCCACATCTATTATAATTCTTGTCCCTCCAGCATCCAGAGCATTTTCGAGCAACTCCTTTACCACAGAAGCAGGGCGTTCAACAACTTCTCCAGCAGCTACTTTATTTGAAATACTTTCAGAAAGTATCCTTATCATACATTCTCTTTGTTTTTATAATTGTCATCCTGAACAGATGTTCTTAATAAGAAATCTTCCTCTTTGGGAGAAAGGTTAAATTTTAAGCATGCTTTTTCTATCAATCCGTACAGATTAACATGGGAATTATTTTTCCGTTCTTCCGTAATATACTTCACCGCTTTTCTAAGCGCCTCACCTTCCGGCTGAATGCCCATGACTCTTCCTCATACAAAAAGTTTACCCTGTATTTATTAATTTACAAAACCGGTCTTTTTTTATGAAATTCAGTGGCCTGTTCAAAATTATAAGCCACTTTAAACAAATTACCCTCGTCAAAATGATCTCCGATTATTTGCAGACCAATGGGGAGCCCTTTTTCTGAGAATCCACACGGAACAGATATTGCCGGATTCCCTGAAAGATTAACCCCAAGGGTGAAAATATCAGATAAATACATCGTCAATGGAGAATCGATTTTTTCTCCTATTTTAAAAGCCGGGGTGGGTGCCACAGGGGAAAGAATAACATCACACTTTTCAAAGGCTTTTGAAAAATCGTCCATTATCAGTCTCCTGACCTGGGACGCTTTTTTGTAATATGCATCATAATAACCTGAGGAAAGAACATAAGTACCCAGAAATATACGACGCTTAACTTCATCTCCAAACCCGCGGGATCTTGTATTTTTATACATTTGGACAAGGTCACCCCGGGTTTCGTCTCTAAAACCGTATTTAACACCATCATACCTTGCCAGGTTAGAACTTGCTTCAGCCGTGGCAATTACATAATAAGCAGCCACAGCAGGTTCAAAGTAAGGCATGGAAACTTCCACACAGGTTGCCCCCAGATCTTCAATTGTCTTTATTGCCCTGTTTACCGAAGCTAAAACATCAGGATCCACCCCTGAAAGATTAAAATATTCCCGGGGCACCCCAACAGTTATATTTTTTAGCCCATTGGTGCAAAAGGATGTATAGGATGGAATTTCTTTAGATACCGAAGTCGAATCCATGGAATCGTAACCAGCGATTCCATGCATCAACGCGGCACAGTCAAAAACATCTTTTGCAAAAGGGCCTATCTGATCCAGAGAAGAAGCAAATGCAACGAGCCCGAAACGTGAAACTCTACCGTAGGTTGGCTTCATTCCAACCACACCACAGTGTGAAGCAGGTTGACGAATGGAGCCTCCTGTGTCCGATCCAAGGGAGCCAAGGCACAAGTCTGCGGCAACTGCTGCTGCTGACCCTCCGCTGGAACCACCAGGGATAGATGATAGATCCCAGGGGTTACAGGTGGTCTTAAATGCAGAGTTTTCTGTGGATGACCCCATTGCAAATTCATCCATATTGATCTTCCCTAAAATAACCGCCCCTTGTTCCTGCAATTTTTTTATTACAAAAGCATCATAAAAAGGGACAAAATTTTCAAGCATCCTGGAAGCACAGGTTGTTCGCAAACCTTTTGTACAGATCAGATCTTTAACCCCCAGGGGAATTCCTGTTAAATATGTACTTTTTCCATCTGAAATGGCCTGATCTGCAAGTTCTGCCTGTTTTATCGCCATATCCTTTGCTACTGTAATATAGGCATTGACTTTTTCATCAACAATTTCAATACGGTCAAGAAGGGCGCAGGTCAACTCCCGGGATGAAATCTCCTTTTGCTTTAATAGTCCATGGGCTTCTTTTATTGTTAATTCATGCAACTTCATAATGTATCATTATCCTTTTTAAGATCTACAGAACTTTTGGCACCACAAAAGCCCCATCCTCTTTTTCCGGAGCATTTAACAAAACATCATCCCGACCGGCATGTCCCGCTTTTATATCGCTCCTAAACGCATTACTCAGGTGTGTAGCGTGATAAGCAGGCTCAACACCTGTTGTATCAACACTGTTTAATATATCCATATATTCTAAAACAGCCCCCATTTGCGTGGCAAATTTATCCAGAGCTTTTTTATCAATCTCTAATCGGGCAAGACCCGCCACATGAATAACTTCATCATGGGATATTTTCATTTTTACTCCTGTTTTTGGGTAATATACCCGAATATTTTTTCTTTTTTCAATCTGTTCAACAGGGCAGATGCATCCTTTCGATTATCAAAAGACCCGACCCTCACCCTGTAAAATATTCCCTTGCCGGTAACTTTTGCTTTTACGATGTACCCATTGAAGCCTTTTTGCTTAAGTTTTACCACCAGTTCCTCAGCATATACAGAATCTTTGGATGCAGCTATCTGAACAATATACTGATTCTGATTAGTGCTCCTTTCCTTTATCTGTTTTTTTAGGCTGATTTCTTTTGGGTACGCTGCTTTCCTGCCTGGTTTGCGAGTTTTTTCTTTAAGAGATTTCCAGCCTTTATGGATAATAGAACCGGTACCCGCATTTTTAACAGGGGGTAGCTCCTGATTTGTGAAGGCAGCTTCAGCCTCATGGGCTTTTGCAGATATGATATTTTTGGTTTCAATGTCTGTTTTAGAATCAGCCTGTTCCAATAGGGACAACTCATTCTGGAGAGGATTATTATCAAATGTAACAGGAAAAGTTCCCCTCCCCACCATGACCCCGGCAGCAAACATAAACGCAGATATAACAAAAATAAAACAGCCTTTTTTGACAGACTCTGCTAATTCAGGAGAAAATAATTTTCCCTCTTTTTCATTCAGCTTTTTCGATTTCACTTTCCTGCTTTTTTATGGTTTAATCAGATTATGCCTGTTACCGTACATATTAGCTGAATAGTTACGTTCTGTTTTACATTTTTTCAGGAGCAGTAACACCCAGCAATATAAGCCCGCTGCGTATCACTTTTTTAACAGCAAGTATGAGATAAAGGCGGCCTTTGGTAACAAGGGGATCTTCTGTCAACACCCTGTGTTTGTTATAATAAGTATGAAAACAAGAAGCAAGATTTATCAGATAAAAAGCTATCCTGTGGGGCTCCATTAACCTGGCACCCGATTCCACCACTTCAGGATACCTCTCCATCGCCTTAATAAGATTGATCTCTTCTGGTTCCTGGAGCAGTTTTACTGCGTCATCCGCCAAAATTTCCTCTGTTTTTCCTTCTTCAGCCTTACGCATAATACTGCAAATCCTGGCATGGACATATTGAACATAATAGACCGGATTTTCATTTGTCTTTTGCCTGGCAAGTTCCAGATCGAAATCGAGGGGACTGTCATAGTGCCGTGTTAAAAAAATGAATCTGGCTGCATCGGACCCAACCTCTTCAATCACAGCCTTTAGTCTGACAAATTCACCTGAACGGGTGGACATTGCAACAGGTTTCCCCCCGCGAAGAAGGTTAACAAGCTGAACAAGAATCACATTAAAAGCATCCCTGTTTTTGCCGGAAGCTTCGATGGAGGCTTTGATTCTAGCGACATACCCATGGTGATCCGCACCCCAGACATCTATTACCTCATCGAACCCCCGATCAAATTTATCATAATGATAAGCAATATCCGAGGCAAAATATGTGGTAAGACCGTTTTGCCTGACAACAACACGATCTTTTTCATCCCCAAAATCCATGGTCTTAAACCAGAGCGCCCCATCTTTTTTATAAATTATACCTTTTTTTTCGAAATATGCTAAAGCCGAATCCACCTTTCCGGAATCATAAAGACTCTGTTCGCTGAACCAGTTATCAAAAGTAATACCAAAAGAGTCTAAATCTTCTTTGATTTCCGACAAAACGGTTTTTGCAGCATATTTGGCACAATACAATATCGCTTCATCCTCGGGGAGATGAAGCAGGCTATCTTTTTTAAGCTCTTTAATTTGTAATGCGATGGTGCATATATATTCACCCTGGTAACAATCATCGGGAAAGGGGAGGTCAGCCCCAAAAGACTCTTTGTATCTTAAAAATACGGACATACC
Source organism: uncultured Desulfobacteraceae bacterium (assembly GCA_964572105.1). Classification (GTDB taxonomy): domain Bacteria; phylum Desulfobacterota; class Desulfobacteria; order Desulfobacterales; family BuS5; genus DAOWMW01. The sequence continues at coordinate 8,804 of CAZNFB010000004.1, read as the reverse complement.
TAATTTTTTTATCTGTCTTCCGGAATCGTTAACATAGTATTCCCTTTGCACATTATATCCGCAAAACTGGAGGATATTGGCCATGCTGTCACCCACAGCAGCACCCCTTCCATGTCCCACATGGAGCGGTCCTGTGGGGTTTGCGCTTACAAATTCCACCTGAATTTTTTGCCCTTTTCCCATATGGGAGGCCCCGTATCGGGAATCTTCATCATGAATTTTATGTAAAATCTGATGCCATGCAGAATTATTAATATAAAAATTTATAAAGCCAGGACCTGCCACTTCAATTTTTTCCACTATACCCTCAGAGTCATCCAAAGATCCAACAATGACTTCTGCTATTTTTCTGGGAGCCATTTTCTGTTTAGAAGCCATAATCATTGCAATATTTGTTGAAAAATCACCCTGGGATACAATCTTAGGTTCTTCTACGAGTATATCCGGTAAATCGGCTGGAGATAATTCACCTTTTTCCCAGGCATTTTTCACAGCTCCAAGCACCAGATTCATAATCTTCTGTTTCATATATAAATAAATCCATTCATTTACGATTAACACAAATTTAAACAGCTATAGACCGTCACATAAATAATTTCAGCAATAAACTAAAACTTTACCCGCATGAAATCTGTTATCTGAAAATCTATAACACTACTATAACTTTTTTTGTAATGTTGACAAACTATATTTTATTACTATATTCTGCATAAAATTACTATACCAATTAATTTTGTTTTTTATGCTTTTATAAAAGGAATCTAATTATGTCAGACAACGTTTTAGTCATAACAGATACAAGCTTTGATGCTGAAGTGCTTAAATCTGAAAAGCCGGTGCTGGTAGACTTCTGGGCCCCGTGGTGCGGACCGTGCAAGGCAGTGGGACCCATAATTGATGAACTTGCAGCGGACTTTGGTGATAAAATCAAATTTGCAAAATGCAATGTTGATGAAAATCCTCTGACTCCAGGCAAATATGGAATAAGGTCTATCCCCACCATAATTTTTTTTAAAAACGGTTCCATTGCTGAACAGGTTATAGGAGCTGTCCCAAAAACAAAATTAGAAGAAACCATAAAAAAAGTTGTTGGAGAATCTGCCTGATGAGTAAGCCAGAATATGACCTCATTATAATAGGAGGCGGCCCCGCAGGTCTTACAGCCGGTCTTTATGCGTCCCGTTCCAGATTAAAGACACTAATGATAGAGAAGCTGCTGCCCGGCGGGCAAATCCGTGTAAGTGACGCACTGGAAAATTACCCCGGCTTTCCTGATACAATAACCGGAGCAGAACTTGCACAAAGGATGACTGAACAGGCCGGTAAGTTCGGGCTGGAGATTGAAACAAATGAAGTTCTGAATGTCGATTTCTCAAAAAAGATCAAAAAAATTTCTCTTCCTGACAAAAACCTTTCCGCCCCCACCGTAATAATTGCAACGGGAGCGTCACCCAGAAAATTAAATGTCCCTGGAGAAGAAATTTTTTTAGGAAAAGGAGTCTCTTTTTGTGCAACATGCGACGGACCTTTTTTTCATAATTCCGTGGTTGCTGCTGTGGGTGGTGGAGATACTGCGGTGCAAGAGAGTATTTTCCTTACCAAATTTGCAAAAAAAGTTTATATTATACACCGAAGAGATGAGCTAAGGGCAACCAAAATACTTCAGGAACGCGCTTTTGCAAATGATAAAATAGAATTCATATGGGATTCTGTTGTAACTGGAATAAAGGGCGGCCTGACAAATGTGGATACCATTACATTAAAAAATATCAAAACTAATGACTCAAAAGATCTTAATGTGGATGGATGCTTCATATGGGTTGGAACCAGGCCGAACATAGAATTTCTTGAAAATGCTCTGGAGCTTGATAAAGACGGTTTTATAGTTACAGATTCACACATGCGGACTTCTGTTGCCGGCGTATTTGCAGCCGGTGATATACGCAATACTCCTTTACGCCAGGTTGCAACGGCCGTGGGAGATGCGGCCATTGCGGCATTTTCCGCAGAACATTATATAACAAATTTATGAGAAATAAAAAGATGAAACGTGTTATCGCCATTTGTATTTTACTTTTGTTTGTTTCCTCAGGTTGCGCCTGGTTTGAGACCAAAGAAGAAGAGACCGCCGGGGAACTTGCAGAGCAGGGAGTAAGTGCCTTTACCAAAAGACAATATACCCTTGCCATTGAGAAGTTTGAAAAACTTAAAACATGGTACCCTTTCAGCGACCTGGTGGTACTTGCTGATTATAAAATTGCCGATTCATATTATAGATTAAAAAGATATGATGAAGCTGTTATGGCATATAATGAGTTTGAAAAGCTTCATCCAAATAACGAAAAAATGCCCTATGTATTATGCCAGGTCGGGCATTGTTATTTGAATCAGATAAATACAACAGACAGGGACCCAACACCGACCCAGGACTGCATTAAAGCATTTAAACGGCTTATTGATTTTTATCCTGACAGTGAATATGCGCGCAAAGCAGAAGTACATGTCAAAACATGCCAGAAAAATCTTGCTGCTCATGAATTTTCTGTGGGTTTTTTTTATTATAAAACAAAACAATATAAAGCAGCACTTTATCGATTCAAGACAATTTTGGCAGAATATCCGGACCTTGGTATCAATCACAAAGCATTGGAATACATACCATTATGCGAAGCCCATATGGAGCGGATAGAAAAACAGACCGAAAAAAAGTTGTCGCCTGACACCTAAAGGGTTTGCTTATAACTAATTGGCAGTTAAAATTAAGCCCCAAAAAGATCATTTCCAAACGGGCACGAACGGGGTTCAATGATAGGAGTAAGTGCATGCCTGATTGGCTGCAATTGCAGATATGACGGCAAAAACAAAAAAACAGACAATTAATAAATTTAATAAATTTTGAAAACATTTTACCAGTATGCCCTGAAACATCAGGCGGTCTTTCTGTTCCTCGGGAACCTGCCGCTATTACAGGAGGGGATGGGTTTGATGTATTGGACGGAAATGCAAAAGTTATAGACATTTCAGGAAAGGATAAAACAGATGCTTTTATAAAAGGTGCTTACATTACCTTGAAACATCTGAGAATACATGATATTAAACGCTGTATTTTAAAAGCTAAAAGTCCTTCATGTGGAATTGCTAAAAAAATGTCGGCATATACGCTGGCAAATGGCTACAATATGGTACCCCCTGTTACCGGCGTTACAGCAGCTCTTTTGATGCGGTGGGGAATACTTGTTGAAAATATATAAAACATAAGGGCACCCTGAAAAATTGACTTTTCGCGTTCCTTCTCATTAAACGAAAATTCTAACTTTTCAAGGCACCCATAAGGATCAAAAGCTTTTGTTAATCCATCGAACAAATAATGTTCCAGGAAAAACAGAATTTTTCATTTATGAGGTAAAAAAACTATGTCAAGACAATGTGAAATATGCGGGAAAAAACCTATGGTGGGCAATAACGTAAGTCATGCCCACAACCTTACAAAGCGCCGTTTTAATCCTAACCTTCAAAAAGTAAGAGCTATTACAAACGGCAGAGTAAAAAAAATAAGTGTATGTACCAGTTGTATTAAATCCGGCAAAGTCGTTAAGGCACCATAATTTCATCCAGCACAGTTCCTAAAACAATTGTAACTATTCAGCGTCGCTGAATAGTTACAATTGTTTTTTCTAACCGTACACTACAGATGTTAATATGGGCAACCACTGATGTGAACATGGGCAACCACAAGGGGTTGCCCCTACCTCATCCGCTCGATATCAATAATTCCCTTAACTCCCTTTAAACCACTAATTATTTTACCAATATGTTCGGTATTTCTCACGCTTATGGTAAATAGATTTACAGCATCTTTGTTTTCAAGAGTTTTTATATCAGCGTTCATTATATGAGCCCCATCTTTACTGATACTTCCGGTGATATCTGCCAGTAAGCCGAACCTGTCCATTGAATGGACTCTGATTACAGCCGAATATGTTTCCTTAATATCATTATTCCAGAGTACATCTATTTGCCTTTCAGGGTTCATTTTCAAGGCATTAATACAATCTGTTTTATGAACAGTTACGCCAAAGCCTCTGGTAATATATCCAGTTATGGGATCTCCTGGAACAGGTCGGCAACATTTACCAAATTTTACAAGAATATCATTTTCACCTTTTACCAAAACTCCGGTCTGTTTTTTTTCATCAGACCCTTTCTGGCTGGTTTTTCCAGATACAACCTCTTCTTCCCTTTGTTTTTGTTCCAGGTCAGGGAGAAACTTTTTAATAATCTGCAGGGGTGTATTTTTACCGTATCCTACATTTTCAATTAAATCATTTATACTCTTGACTCCAAAATCCTTCAGAATATTTTCCATTCTACCGGATTTACAAAGAGTATTAAAGTTAAGATTGTGCTTACGAAAATCCTTTTCGCACATTTCCTTTCCCAGGGGAAGACTTCTTTCCTTTTCCTGGGCTTTAATCCACTGTCTTATTCTGGAACGGGCTCTAACAGTTTTAACAAAATTAAGCCAGTCTTTACTAGGCTTATGCCCCCTGGCTGTGAGTATTTTTACGGTATCACCGGTTTTCAGCTCATATTTCAGAGATACGATACATCCATTCACCTTGGCGCCGACACACTGGTTGCCAACCTCTGAATGAATTAAATAGGCAAAATCAACAGGTGTTGCCCCCCTTACCAAGGTTTTTACTTCACCGGTGGGTGTAAAAGCATAAACTTCATCGGGAAACAGATCAATCTTCACATTTTCCAGAAATTCAACCGGATTTTTAATATTTTTTTGATTTTCAACAAGATTTTGAAGCCATTGAAACATTTCACTGGTTTTTTTGTCAACGCGCAAACCTTCCTTATAACTCCAGTGGGCAGCAATCCCTGATTTTGCAACATCATCCATTTCAAATGTTCGTATCTGTATTTCTATACGCTCTCCTGAAAAGCCTATAACCGTTGTATGAAGAGACTGATACATATTGGGCTTGGGACGTGCAATATAATCTTTAAACTTTTGATCAATCGGCTTCCAAAGGGAATGTATTAATCCCAAAGATTCATAGCATTGGGCTTCTGAGTCAAGAATTATTCTGAACGCAACAATATCATAAATATCGTCAAAGGTAAGCCCCCCGGTAATCATTTTTCTGTAAATACTAAAAGGACTTTTGTACCTTCCGGTAACTCTCCCTTTTAGATTATTTAAAGCCAGTTTTTTTTCAATATAATTTTTAACAGCAGGAATGTACTCATCCCGCTCATCCTTGTCTTTGTTAAGCAACTTTTGAATATAGGCATACTGATCAGGATAAAGATAAACAAAAGAGAGGTTTTCCAATTGATTTTTTATTTTATACATCCCGAGACGTGCTGCAATGGGCGCATAAATATCTAAAGTTTCCCTGGCTATTTTCTTTTTTTTATCTTCTGATTTATGAAACTGCAAAGTTTTCATGTTATGGATACGATCAGCCAGCTTAACAAGAATAACCCTTATGTCATCAGCCATTGCAAGGATCATTCTTCGGACATTTTCAGCCTGCCGCTGATGGGAACTATCAAAAGAGATACCACTTAATTTAGTTACCCCGGATACGATATGGGTAATTTCACTGCCGAACATATCCTTTATTTCGTCAATTGTGGCGTGGGTATCCTCCACCACATCGTGTAAAAGCCCAGCCGCAATACTCCCTGCATCCAGCTTAAGTGCTGCCAAAATCCCGGCCACCTCCAGGGGATGGGAAAGATACGGCTCCCCGGAAAGTCTCATCTGACCATCATGAACACTTGCTGAATAAACATATGCCCGATCTATCATATCCGTTTCAAAACCGGGGTTATTTTCCAGAAATTTGTCGAGTATGTCGTTAATGCGAATCATAGATCACAAAAAATCCCCAGGGTAATCACAAGGGATTGCCCCTGGGGTGATAAATGTTAAATTTGCAGGGGTAACCCATGTTACCAAAAATATTCAATGGTCACCTGTAAAAAAATGTTTTACTATGCTGTCTAATATTCCCATACCATAAAGAGTCAACAAAAGGCAACCCCACAAGGGACTGCCCCTTGTGCTTAACCTGCCCAATCAATAGGCTTTTGCAAAGATAACCCTTTTGTCGGAAGATTTTTTGCAATATATACATTTGCCATGGTCTTCATTTTTTTCAAAAGGGATGGAGCGAATAGTAACGCTCAATTCCTCTTTTATCCTTGCTTCACATTCTTCTGCCCCGCACCAGTGGGACAGGGCAAAGCCTCCGTGTATTTCAGGTTTTAACTGATCCTTTGGAGTAAAAAAATCCCAGAAATCTTTTTTTTCATTTATTTTTTTTGTATTTTCATTTCTAAAACAAAGGGCTCTGTCAAACATATTTTTCTGGATTTCATCGAGAATTTTAGTAATTTCCCCAACAAAACGATCCCTTTTAAACGATTCCTTGTCCCTGCGATCCTTGTCCCTTCTCCCCACAAAAACAGAGTTGGCGGCTATATCACGGGGGCCTATTTCCACACGCAGGGGAATTCCCTTTTTAATCCAGTCCCATCCCCTGGCACCCCCTATATCCCGTTTATCTACTTCAACACCTATCCTTTTGTTATGATAAAATTGTTCCCGAAGTTCTTTTGCCAGATTTTCAGTAAATTCCATAACCATGGAATTATCTCCGTCCTTTTTTATAATGGGGAGCAAAACAACATGGGAAGGGGTAATTTTTGGAGGAAGCAAAAGGCCGTCATCATCGCTGTGCGCCATAATAATTCCCCCTATGAGGCGGGTCGAAACGCCCCACGATGTTGTCCATGCGTATTCTTCGGCACCCTGGCGGGTTTGGAATTTAATATTGGAAGATTTTGCAAAATTTTGTCCCAGAAAATGTGAGGTTCCTGCCTGAAGAGCTTTTTTGTCCTGCATCATCGCTTCTATACATAACGTATCAATTGCCCCTGGAAATCTTTCCGCTGGACTCTTCCCCCCTTTTATCACAGGGAGTGCAAGATATTCTTCAGCAAATTTCGCATAAATGTCCAGCATCATCCCTGCTCTTTTAACAGCCTCTTCTTTTGTACAATGCGCAGTATGCCCTTCCTGCCACAGGAATTCAGTTGTTCTTAAAAATATCCTGGTTCTCATTTCCCACCTGACCACATTTGCCCACTGGTTTATCAGCATGGGAAGATCCCTGTAGCTGGAAATCCATTTTGAAAAAGAATCTCCTATGATTGTTTCAGAAGTAGGACGAACTATCAACGGTTCAGCAAGTTTCCCCGCCGGTTCAAGCCCGCCGCTTTCAGACTGCTCCAGCCTGTGATGTGTCACCACTGCACATTCCTTTGCAAAGCCCTCAACATGTTCCGCCTCTTTTTCCAAAAAAGAGAGGGGTATAAACAAAGGGAAATACGCATTTTTCACCCCTGTCTGGTTAAACATATCATCTAATACATTTTTTATATTTTCCCAGATCGAATACCCCCAGGGTTTTATCACCATACATCCTCTAACAGATGAATTTTCAGCCATATCAGAAGCTTTGACCACCGCCTGATACCACTGGGGATAATCCTGGGCTCTGGTCGGTGTTATTCCGGTTGCCGGTATTTTTGCCATAAATTGTTAGTCCTTGTTCCAAAACATATTATTTATAAAAAAATAAAAAGATTGAAGAAGCTTTAAAGAAATTATATAACTTTTTAAATTTAATTTTTCAATATCATCGGTTTTTTTTTAATTATTTTGTTGAGCATTCTCTATAGTGTCTCTTTAAAAATAAAATTTTTTATTCAGGCACTACCTAACAAACAGACTCAAAGATGGCCACACTCAAAAAAAAAATACTTGATAAAGTAAAAAATGATCTTGCCGATATCGAAGCGGCTCTTAAAGATAAATTGAACCCCCATTTCGGTCTTGTTGATAAAATAGCCAGACATATAATTTTTCCTGGTGGCAAAAGGATAAGACCTCTTCTTATGATTTTATCGGCAAGACTCTGCAGCTACAAGGGGAGCAGCGATAAAACATTTTCCACTGTTTTTGAACTTTTACACACGGCCACCCTTTTACATGACGATCTCGTAGATGGTGCATCCACAAGAAGGGGGAAGCCTGTGGCAAATTTAATATGGGGCAACTCAGCAGCAGTCCTTGTTGGCGATTTTCTTCTTGCACGCTCCCTGACAATCACCGCTGAAACGGGGATGCTCAAATTAATAAAAATCATAGCCAAAATAACTGAGGAAATGTCCCTGGGGGAATTGCTCCAGCTTCAATCAAAAGGAATAGTAGATCTCTCTGAAGAGGTCTATATGAATATTATATGGAGTAAAACAGCTGCTCTTTTTCAAGGGGCGTGCAGTGCCGGGGCGATTATCGCCAATGCATCAGATGAAAAAGTTGAAGCTCTTGCCACATATGGAGAGAACCTGGGACTCGCCTTTCAAATGGCTGATGATCTGCTCGATTATACTTCAAGCTCTGAAATTTTAGGAAAAAAAACAGGGGCGGATTTAAGAGAAGGAAAATTAACCATCCCCGTTATATACGCCTATAAAACAGCCGATTCAAAAGAAAAAGAAATGATTAAAAACATCATTTTAAACAAAAACTTTTCTGATGACGATTTTAAAAGGCTGCTGCAAGTATTAAAAAAGAATAAAAGTATTGAGTATACTGAAAAACAGGCCTTAAAACATGTACTTAAAGCACAAAAGGCTCTTTTATTATTCAAGGATTCAGAAACCAGAAAAATTCTCATTGATATTGCAGATTTTGCCATGGCCAGAAAAGCTTA